>JBFGNS010000010.1:0-47969 GCA_041574955.1 Thermoanaerobaculia bacterium
CCGCCACGCCGCGCGCCCGACGGCTCGAGCGACCGCCGGCGACGACGGCGACCCGGGAGCGGTCACCCGCCTGGCGCGGCTGGCGGCGGCGGGTCGCCGTGCGCTCGCCACCCTCCGCACGCTCGCCGGCGAGCGGCGGCTGCGGCGGCGGCTGGCGCTCTACAGCCTGCTGTTCGCGGCCGCCACCATCGCCGCGCAGTGGCTGGTGTTCCAGGGACTCGGCAGCCCGATGCCGATCGACGCGGTGGCCGTCGGAGTGCTGCTGGGCGCCGCCGCCGGCACCCTGTCGGGCACCCCCGGAGGGCTGGGTTCGACCGAGGCGGCGATGGTGGCGAGCTACCGCGCTCTCGGCCTGCCGGCCGAGGAGGCGCTGGCCGGAACGCTCGTGATGCGCGGCCTGCACTACGCGCTGGTGCTCGCCCTCGGCGTACCGGCGGCGCTCTACAGCGAGCTCCATCGGCGCTCGGCCGGCAGGCGGTAAGATCGACGCGGGAGGTGTCATCCATGTCGAGAAGCCAACGACGCGCGCCGGCCGCGCTCTGGCTCGTCGCCGCCGCTTTGCTGGCGCTGGTCGCCGGTGCGGCGTCCGGCCAGGGCGCCTTCGGCCGGCTGCTGCTCGAGGTGGTGGACGGCGACGGCCAGCCGTTGGCCGGCGTCGTCGTCACCGCCACCAGCGAGGAGCTGCCCGACTTCAACGAGCAGAAGACGACCAACAAGCGGGGTGTTGCGACGCTCGCCTTTCCCGACGGCACCAAGGTCTACGACCTGGAGCTCCAGTACGGCGAGCTGGCGCCGATCCAGATCAGCTTCAAGCCGGTGATCCGCAAGTCCGTCAAGCGCCGGGTTCGGATCGATCTGGCGGCCGAGGCCGCCCCGGAGCAGCCGGCGGCCGACGTCGCCCAGGAGCGTGTCTACAGCGCCGCCGAGCGCCTCTTCAACGAGGGCGTGGAGGCGCTCAAGAGCGGCGACCTCGAGGCCGCCCGCACCAGCTTCCTGGAGGCGCTCGAGCGCGACCCCGCGATGGTGGCGGCGCACTCGGCGCTGGGCGCCGTCTACATCGAGCTCGGCCAGCCCGAGGCCGCCATCGAGTCGGCCAACGAGCTGCTCGCCGCCCAGCCCGAGAGCCCGCGCGGCTTCCGCATCCTGTACGAAGCGCACACCGCCCTCGGACAGACCGACGAGGCCGAGCGAGCGCTGTCCAAGATGGCCGCCCTCGACGCCGGCGGCGACACGCCCACCATCGTCTACAACGAGGGCGTCTCGGCGCTCCAGGTGGGCGATGTCAAGCGCGCCGAGGCGCTGTTCCGCCAGGCGGTGGAGCTCGACCCGCGGCTGGCGCCGGCCTGGTCGGCGCTCGCCATCCTGCTGTTCAACGCCGAGAAGTTCGCCCAGGCCGCCGAGGCCGCCGAGCGGCTAATGGAGATCGAGCCGGCCAACGCCACCGGACTGCGGCTGGCGTTCGAGGCCTACGCCGCCGCCGGCGACGCGCGGCAGGAGGCCGCCTTCGAGCGCCTGGTGGCGGCCGACCCGGCGGCCACCGCGGTGAAGCTGTTCGAGCGCGGCGTCGACCGGTTCAACGCCGGCGAGGTGGCCAGCGCCGCGGACGACTTCGAGCTGGCGCTGCGCGCCGATCCCGAGCTGGCGCGGGGCCACTACTACCTCGGCTTGTGCAAGGTGAACGCCGGCGACACAGCGGCGGCGCGCGAGCACCTGGAGCGGTTCCTGGCGCTGGCGCCAAACGACGACGACGCCGGTGTGGCCCGGCAGATCCTGGCCGACCTCGGCTCCTGAGCCGGCGTCGAGCCCGAGGTTGAGCCCCCGAAGTTGAGCCAGAGGCGCGGCATCGGGCACGGCCGGCATGGCTAGGAGCCGCCGCCGGGACCCGCGCTCCGGCGCCCGCGGCACCGCCACCTCCTGGCCGCAGCGGCTGGCGCTGGTCGCCTTCGGGCTGGCGCTCGCCGCCGCCGGCGCCGCGCTGCTCGAGGCCGGCCTGCGGCTGTTGCGGGTCGGCGAGGAGGCGGCGTGGGCCGACCCGTTCGTCGGCATCGCCGCCGGCGGTCCGCTTTTCGAGCGCCGCGAGCGGGCCGGCGGCGACGTGCTGGTGACCGCCGACGCCAAGCTGCCCTACTTCAACTACCAGGAGCTCGCCGCCCGCAAGCCGGCGGGCGGCTACCGTATCTTCGCCCTCGGCGGCTCGACCACCGCCGGCCGGCCGTACGACGACCGCGTCTCGTTCAGCGCCTGGCTGCGTCGCTACCTGCCGGCGGCCGACCCCTCGCGCCCGTGGGAGGTGGTCAACGCCGGCGCGATCTCGTACGCCAGCTACCGCGTCGTCCTGCTGATGCAGGAGCTGGTGCGCTACGAGCCCGACATGTTCCTGGTCTACACCGGCCACAACGAGTTTCTCGAGGAGCGCACCTACCCCGCCATCGCGCACGGCAGCGCGCTGCGCAAGCGGTTGTGGCTGGTGCTCAACTCGCTGCGCTCGTACAGCCTGGCGCGCCGCTGGTGGCGGCGACAGCGCGGCCCGGCAACTGCCGCCGGCACCACGCTCGCCGGCGAGGTGAGCGCCCTGCCGGACGACTGGACCGGCATCGATCGCTACCGGCGCGACCCCGAGCTCGAGCGGGCGGTGACCGAGCACTTCGCCCACAACCTGCGGCGGATGGACGCCATCGCGCGCGCCCACGACGTCCGGCTGGTGTTCGTCGCTCCGGTCTCGAACCTCAAGGACTTCTCGCCGTTCCGGTCGCAGCCCTCGGACGGCCTGCCGCCGGGCGAGCGCGCCCGCTTCGACGAGCTGCTGGCGCGCGGCCGGCAGGAGCTGGCCGCCGGCCGGAGCCGGGAGGCGGTGGTGACGCTCCTCGAGGCGGCGCACCTCGATCCGCTGCACGCCGAGGGCCGGTTCCGGCTGGGGCGCGCTCTGCTCGAGCTCGGCGAGCACCAGCGGGCGCGGCAGGAGCTGGTGGCGGCCAAGGAGCAGGACGTGGTACCGCTCAGGGCGCGCGAGCCGATCGTCCGGCAGGTGGGCGAGTTCGCCCGCCGCAGCTCGCTGGCGCTGGTGGACCTGCCGCAGATCCTGGCGGCCGACAGCCGCCGGCGGCTGGGGCACGACATCCTGGGCAACGAATACCTGCTCGACCACGTCCACCCCGACATCCCGGTGCACAGCCGCGTCGCCGAGGAGGTGCTCGAGGTGCTGGCGGCGGCCGGCGTGGTGCGCCGCCGCCTGGGATGGTCGGAGGCCGAGCGCGAGGCGATCTACCGCCGTGCCCTCGACGAGCTGGAGCCGGCCTACTACGCCGAGCGCGATCTCAACCTGGCCAAGGTGCTGGGCTGGGCCGGCAAGACCGAGGAGGCCGAGGTCGCGCTGCGGCGCGCCGCCGGCCAGCTCGCCGGCAACGCCGAGGTGCACCTCAACCTGGGTATCCTGCTCCAGAAGCAGCGCCGCTGGAGCGAAGCGGAGGCCGAGCTGGAGCGGGCGCTGGAGCTCGATCCGGCGAGCCCCGAGGCGTGGTTCAACCTGGGCGTGACGCGCGCCGGCTCCGGCAGCCCGCAGGAGGCGGCCGCGGCGCTGCGCCGGGCGCTCGAGCTCCGACCCGGCTACTCCGAGGCGCTCTACAACCTGGGCGTCGTCGAGCGCCGGACCGGCAGCCCCGAGCGGGCGGTCGAGACCCTGGAGCGGGCGCTGGCGGCGCGGCCCGGGGCGGTCGAGACGCTGGTGCAGCTCGGCCTCGCGCGGCGCGCGCTCGGCAGGCTCGACGCGGCGGCCACCGCCTTCGAACAGGCGCTCGCGGCCGCGCCCGGCAGCGCCGCGGCGGCCGCCGGGCTGGGCAGCGTCGAGCTCGCCCGCGGACGGTCCGAAGCGGCCGAGCGGCTGCTGCGCCAGGCCGTCGAACGCGACCCCGAGCTGGCCGACGCCCACTTCCAGCTCGCTCGGCTTGCCGCCCGTCGCGGCGACCGCGAGGCCGCGATCGCCGCCTACCGCAGAGCGGTCGAGATCGACCCGCGCCTGGCCCAGGCGCACAACAACCTGGGCATCCTGCTCGCCGAGGCCGGCCGGCTGGAGGAGGCCCGCCAGGCCCTGGCGCGCGCCCTCGAGGCCGACCCCGGCTTCGCCGAGGCCTACTTCAACCTGGGGGTGGTGTACGACCGCGCCGGCCTCGCCGCCGAGGCGGTGGCGGCGATCGGCCGCGCCCTCGAGCTCGACCCCGCCAACGGCCGCTTCAACCTGGCGATGGGGCTGATCCTCGCCGCTCGCGGCGACGGCGAGCGCGCCGCCGAGCACCTGCGCCGCGCCGAGGCGGCCGGGCTGGCGGTGCCGCCCGCCGCCTCCGGCAGCGGCGGTCAGTAGTCGACGTAGCCGTGCAGCGCCCGGGGCTGCGCGCCGGGGCGCCGCACCCGCACCTGCACCCGGTGCCAGGCACCGTCGCCGCGCCGGTTGCTCGGGTAGTAGCCGATCACGTACTGCTCGCGCAGCTCCGCCAGCACCTCGCGCACCGCTTCGGCGGCGGCGTCGATGGTCGACAGGGTGACGGTGCGACCGCCGCTCTCGCTCACCAGCGCCTCGAGCAGCTCGCGCTCACGCTGGTACTGTTCGGGCCCCTTCCAGGCCGAGAACCGGTGCTCGACCTCGCGCCCGCGCTCCACCCGTATCCAGTACACCATCGAGCGGGTGCGGCGGGCCAGCCAGGAGACGTCGACCATGCGCAGCACGCTGTGGCTGTCGTTGCCGTCCGACAGCAGCACCACGACCCGCCGCCCCTGGCGCGACTCGAGCAGCTTGAGGGCGCGGTAGAGGTGGTCGTGGAGAGCGGTGCCGCCTTCGGCCTCGACCTCGGCCAGGCCGCGGGCCAGCGCCGTCCGCTCGCCGGCGAACGGGCTGGCGAACTTGAGGCGATCGGAGAACAGCTGCACCGATACCTCGTCCTGCTGCCGCACTCCGCCGGCGAACTCGGTGGCGGCGCCGAGAGCGAAGCGCAGGTGGCGGCCGCGCATGCTGGCGCTGGCGTCGATGAGCACCACCGCGGCCAGCGCCACGTTGCCGCGGCCAAAGGTGACGATCTGCTGAGGCGAGCCGTCGTCGAGCACCTCGAGGTCGTCCTGCTCGAGGTCCAGCACCCGCCGGCCGTCGGCGACGACGGTGACGTAGAGCTGGCGCAGCGAAGCGTCCAGCTCCTCGTCCACCCGCACAGCCGGGAACTCCAGGGCGTACTCCGCCGCGCTACCGTCGGCGCCGAAGGCGCGCGCCACGATGCGGTGCGGCCGGTTCTCCTGGCCGACGTCGAACTCGAGCCGGTAGGGCGGCGCCTCGAAGCTGCCCACCAGCTCGCCGTCCACCTCCAGCTCGAGCCGCACGGCCGCGCCCGCCGGGTAGACCTCGGCCTCGATGTCGACCGGACCGAACAGCGGCTGGCCGGACTCGGGCTGCACCAGCGCGACCTCGACCTGCGCCAGCGCCGCGGCCGCAGTCAGTGCCAGCACCACCGCCAGCGGCGCGGCCCTCACGGCCCGCTCCCCTCGGACCCGGCGAGGGCCTCGGCCAGCGCCGGACCCGAGCGCTCGGCGGCCACCAGCAGCTCGCGCCGCAGCTCGCCGCGCAGCTCGGCCGGCCACTCGTCGTACAGCCGGCGCGCCGAGGGCGGCTCGCCCGGCCGGCGCGGGCTCACCGCCGCGAGCTGATGATGAGCGCTGGCGGCGCGCCCGGACCGCTCGTAGGCCAGCGCCAGCAGAAAGCGCAGCTCGGGCCACTCCGGCAGGGAACCGACGGCCGGCTCGAGCAGCTCCACCGCCCCCTCCGGATCCCCGGTGGCGAGACGGGAGCGCGCCAGCTCCTCGACCGCCACCACCCTCACCCAGGCCTTGCCGCCGGCCTCCACCAGCCGCTCGAGCTGCTCTCGGGAGCGGCCGAGGCGGCCGGTGCGAGCCAGGTTGACCGCCAGACGCAGCCGGCCTTCGCCCAGCTCTGGCAGCTGCGCGACCAGCTGCTCCAGGTACTCGACGGCCTCGGCGTACTGACCGAACTTCTCGAGGCTCGCCGCCAGCCCGAGCAGCGCCGCCGGCGTCGCGGCGTCGTGCTCCAGCGCTCGGGCGAACAGGCGCCGGCTGCCCGCCGGCAGGTTGGCGCGCTGCAGCTCTCCGCCCTCGACCGCCAGCAACCGGGCCACCACCGCCGGCTCGCCTCCCAGCGCGGCGTACCGCTCCGCCAGCCGCTCGACCATCGCCCGGGCGTGGAACACCAGCGAGAAGGCGCGGCGGCCGCGGTAGATCCGCACCATCTCGGAGTGCAGGACAGCCACCGCCACCAGCGCCTCCGGCCGGCGGGCGGCGAGCTCCTCGGCAACCAGCAGCTCGGCCTGGACGAGTCGGCGGAGCGCCTCCCGACGGCCGCGGCCGACGACCTCCGATTCGAGGTCGAGCAGCCGCACCTGCGCCGCCTCCGGGTCGTCGAGGGTCAGCCCCACGATGGCGCGGTAGCGGGCCGCCAGCTGGCGCACGCCGCGGCCGGCCCGCCGGCTCTCCGGCTCCGCCGGCAGCCGCTGGGCCGCGGCCGGCAGCTCCGGGCCGCTGCCGCGCTCGCCGATCAGCCAGCGCAGATCGGTCCACAGCAACTCGCTGCTGCGGCCGTCGCCGGCGGCGACCAGCACCGGCGCCGGCGGCAGCGTCGAGGCTCCACCGGCACCGTCGAGCTCGAGCCGCAGCCGGTACTCACCGGGCGGCAGCTCGGGGACCGCCACGCGCACGGCCAGGGCGGTGGGCCCAGAGCCGCCGCCCGGATCGACGGCCGCGATCTCGGCCGGCGTGTCCGACGCCACCTCCTGCTCGCCGTCCAGCCAGTCGGCCCTGCCGCCGGCACTGCCGGCGGCGGCGCCGAACACCACCAGCTCGGCCTGCCGGCCGCTGGCCACCACCGGCCGCGTCTCCGGCACGAACGGCTCCCCCTCGAGCCTCCAGGGGTAGCCGGCGAGCACCGCCGCCGCGCCGTCCACCACCGGCACCCACGGGTCGCGGCCCGGTGAGGCCCGCGCCAGCGGCGGCAGCACGGCGGGCTCATCCGCCGGCGGCACCTCGACCGCGATCTCGGCCAGCCCCTGCGCGCCGGAGTCGTGGTTGCGGACCAGCACGCGGAGCGTGTAGCCGCCGGACGGCAGCTCGAGGCCGCTGAACAGCTTCAGCCCGCTCTGCCACACCCCCTCGCCGACCGCCGGCAGGTCCACCGCGAAGGCGACGGCGAGGTGTCCCGCCACGCGGCGCCCGGCGCCGAGAGCGTAGACGTAGGCCTCGACCCGCGCCACCTCGGAGCGGTTGTGCTCGACGAAGCTGGCGCCGTCGATCTCGACCAGCAGCACCACCCTGCCCGGCTCGCTGCCGCCGAGCGGCAGCGCCATGGCGCTCAACGGCAGCAGCCCGCCCGGCTCGCCGGCCAGAAGCTCCCGCACCACCCCGGGACGCAGGCCGCGTAGCCGGTGACCCTCCAGCAGCGCGCCGCCAGCCGCCAGCGACCGCTCCAGCGAGCGCGCCGGCAGCGTCGCCGCGGTGAGCTCGGGCGGCGGTGCCTCGGCCCCTTGACCGTGCCCCGCAGCGACCGTACCGGCGGCCAGCCCGGCTACCAGCAAGGCGACCGGCGGCCGGCGGAGGCGGCTACGATCCCGGCTGGGCACCCGCCGCGTCGCTCTCCTCCGCACCCACGTCCACCTCCACGACCGCCGTCGCGTCGACCCGCGCCAGGTGGTCGCGCACGCCGACCGCGATGCGCTGGTGCCCAGACGCCATCTGCAGTCGCATCTCGTAGGCGCCGGCCCCGGTCAGCGCCGCGGCCAGCCGATCGTTGGGGATGCGGATCGGAAAGTCGATGCGCTGGAACTTCGATACCCCGCCACGCTGGTCGCGCGCCGCCACGATCAGGGTGACCTCGGCGGCGTGGAGCTCGTCTTGCGGCAGCAACAGCAGGCGCTCGAACGGGATCATCACCATCACCGGCACCTCGTAGCGGTTGCGCCCCGTCCGCTCGGGCTCGCCCGGCCGCAGGCGCACCCCGAGCTGGTTGTCCTCGAAGCCGTAGTGCAGCGTCCAGCGCGCCTTGTCCTCCAGACGCTCGAGCGGATCGCGCTCCTCGAACGCCTTGAGGTGGCGCACCTCGAGGCCCGCGGCCGTCACTCGCACGTCGATCTTGCGCGGCCGGTCGCGCTTCCCGTCGTCCTCGGCCGGCGTGAAGCCCAGCGAGTAGAAGTGAGTGAAGTCGCGCCGCATCTGCTCGAGCAGGCCGCCGATGTTGACCGAGCGGGTGAACGCGACACCGCCTGTGCCGTCGGCCAGCCGCAGCAGCGAGTCCTCCAGGTTGAAGCTCTCCAGGCTGGTGACGTCGAGCGACTCGGGGCCGCGGCCGCCGGTGACCGAGCTGCCGCGAGTCTCGGCCGAGATGATCGAGCGGCTGCGGCGCGGCGGCGCCGAGATCGGATAGAACGCCACCCCGTTGGCGTTGGCGGCGGCCACCAGCTGGCGCAGGTCGCTCGCCGCGTCGAAGTTCATCGAGCGGGTGATCAGCGAGTTGAGCGTGCGCTGCAGCTGGCCGATGCCGGCCTGCTGGATCCAGATCTCATAGGTGCCCACCCAGGCTTCGACCAGGGCCTCGGCGGCGCGCACCGGCATGCCGTCGGAGACGTACAGCACCGCCTTGCGGCCGCGCATCCCGGCCAGGCTCTCGGTGAACTCGGTGAGGGCCGCCGCCGTCGCGCGCACGTTGCGCAGCCGCTTTTCGGCCAGCACCTCGATCTGCTGCGCCAGCCGCTGCGCGTCGGTCACCGCGGCCTCGAAGGCGAACGGCGACTCGGGGCCGGCGCCGGTGTCGGGCAGCGCGGTGCTGGCGAGCTGGAGCTGACGCATCAGCAGCCGGTAGTCGGTGTCGAACTCCATCTGCCGGCCGACCCGCTTCTCGAGCTCGGCCAGGGTGTCGAGCAGGACCACCGGGTCGTTGGTGAACGGCTGGACGATCTCCACCCCGTCGCTCAGCCGCACCAGCAGCACCTGGTCCGACGGCAGCAGCTCGGTGGCCAGATAGTCGCGCAGGTTGCGGAAGATCTCGTTGCGGTTCGCCGGGTTGAGGTTGCGCTCGTCGACCAGCACCACCAGCTGCAGCCGCTCGGTGTCGGGACGCGGCAGGAGCGACGCCGCCCCCGGGTCGGGCGCCGCCTCGGCCTCGCCGGCGGTGCGGCCTCCCGCCACCTCGAAGAAGTTCGAGATCTCGACCTCGTCGCCGTCCACCAGCAGGGTGAAGTCACCGCGCTCGAGGCCCCGCACCGGCCGCCCGTCGCGGTCGGTCACCACCACCTCGACGTTGACCACATTGACCTCGACGGTGTCGAAGAAGATGTCCGAGCGCTGGGCCGAGCCGGCGGGGCCCAGCAGCAGCCCGCCGGCCAGCACGGCTGCCACGGCGCGAAGCTTGTTGTGGGGCGTCGTCATAGTCGGCCTCTTCCCGGTCATTCTAGAGCCCCAGGAAAGAAAACGCCCCGGCCGACGACCGGCCGGGGCGGAAGAACCGTCGCCGGAGAGCTTCCTAGAAGCGGAAGCCGACCGAGAAGCGGTAGGTGCGCGGCGACTGGAAGTCGTTCTCGTCTTCCGGCTCGCCGAAGCCCGACCGCTTCGCCCAGTTCACGCCCTCGACAGGCGTCTCGGTGAACGGGTTGAACGGCTGGCACCTACCCGGGCAGGTGCTGCTCGCCGAGTTGGCCCGCGCCACGCCGGTGAACACGCCGGTCACCCCGTCCTCGTTGAACAGATTGAGGACCTCGGGCTGCAGGAACACCTCGACCTCGCGGCCGAAGGCGTTCCAGCTGAAGGCGTAGTTGACCGCCAGGTCGGTGCGGGTGATGTCGTCGGTATAGAACGCATCGGGTGCGGAGAAGTAGTAGGTCACCGATGACGGCGGACTTGCGTAGCCGGGGTTGGTGACGAACGGCCGGGTGTCGACCGAACCCACAGCGCCGTACGGGTTGCCCGAGAAGAAGTTCTGCAGCAGGCTGACCGAGAGGTTGTTGCGCGCGGTGTCGATGACGTCGTAGACGCCCCACACACGCAGACGGTGCTCCTCGTCGGCCGCTAGCTTGCCGACCGGTGCGGTCCAGCTGCGCTCGGAGTACTCGGGATAGGTGTTGAGACCGGACGGCACGGGGCCGCTGTTGCCGGTCTCGCCGTCGAAGTTGCCCTCGAGCTCGGAGTAGGTGTAGTTGCCGGCCAGGGTGAGCCGGTCGGTCACGCGGTAGCGGAACTGGGTGTGCAGACCCACGTACTCGCGGCTGAGGCCGTCGTCGTAGTTGCCGACCAGGGTCAGGTCTTCGACACCGGTCGCCGTCTGCACCGTACCGGTGGCGGTGGTCGTCAGATTGGAGTAGAAGTCCTCCCACTCCCGCAGCACGAGGTCGGCGCGTACCAGACCCTTCGAGCCCAGCCGCTTGGTGAAACCGACCGCGATCTCGTCGGTGGCGGGCGACCTGATGGTGTTGGGGATGATCTGGGTCTCGCCCGGGATGATCACCCCGAAGGTCCCCGGCACCGCCAGAGCCGGGAGGTTGCTGACATCCGTGATGCCACCGTTGGCCAGGTACCAGTCGAACATTATGCGCAGGGCGTCATCGGTCGAGGTGCAGGTGCCGGCGGCGGCACAGTTCGGGTCGGTGTTCACCAGCGGCCCGCCGTAGGGGAAGATGAACCGCCCGATGGCGCCGCCGTTGCTGGTCTGGTCGGCCCGGCTGTTGGCGATCGCCGCCACGTAGGTGCCCCAGCTGGCGTGCACCACCAGGTTGCCGTCGCCCTTGACGTCGTAGCTCAGGCCCAGCCGCGGGCTGATCTTGTCGTCGCTGGCGGTCTTGACGCCGGCGCTGTTGGTGCCGTCGTTCTCGTCGTAGCGCACGCCGACGTTGAAGCTCCACTTGTCGTTGAGCTGCCAGCTGTCGTTGACGTACAGCGAGTTGGTCTTGAAGCTGGTCGGCTGCGCGATGTCCTCGTTGAACACCGCCCACCAGCCGATCCAGGTGTCGGTGCCGAGGAACTGCGAGTAGATGTTGTTGTTGGCGTCGACGATGATGTCCGACGCCCAGACCGTGAAGTCGCTGCCGGTCTGCCGGTTGATCGAGAACCGGATGTCGTCGAAGGTGTCGTAGCCGAACACCAGGTCGTGGGTGCCGGCGCCTGCGGTGCTCAGGAAGTACGAGCCCTTGACCACGAAGTTGTCGTTGTTGCGCTCTTCGTCCGGGCAGCGCGGCGGACCGGCGCCGCAGAACGTCGGCGAGTGCCAGCGGTGGCTGGTGCCGCGCCGCCGCATCAGCGTGCCGTTGATGAGGTCGGTCTCGAGCGCACCGCTGCCGACGAAGGCGAACTCACGCTCCGAGTACTGCGCCTCGACGAAGAAGTTCGAGGTCAGGATGCCGGTGTAGTTGCCGACGATCATCTCCTGCGGCAGCGTCCGGTTGGTCAGGCTGTCGAGGTCGATGAAGGTGAACGAGCCGCGGTTGTTCTGCGCCTCGTCGATCTCGAAGTACGAGCCGGTGAAGGTGTGGCTGGGGTTCGGCGACAGGGTCAGCTTGCCCTCCAGCCGGGTCTCGGTGTCGGTGCGGGTGAACGGGATGTTGGTGACGGCGCGGGTGGTCTGGTTCTCCGAGCGCTCGAGGTCGCGGCCGGCGGTGAAGAACCACAGGTGGTCCTTCCAGAAGTAGCCGCCGAGGGTCGCCTCGTAGGTCTCGTTGAGCTCGTCCTTGCGCTCCGGCGACAGCGAGTTCCTCGACACCCAGTCGTCGTTGTCGAGGTTGACGCGGAACGAGCCCGAGAAATCATTGCCGCCCGACTTGGTGATGGCGTTGACCACCCCGCCGGTGAACCGGCCGTACTCCGCGGACACGCCCGAGGCCGCCACCGTGGTCTCCTGGATGGCGTCCTCGATGAACAGGTCGAACGGCTGGCCGCGTACGTTCTCGTTCATCACCACGCCGTTCATCAGGAACAGGTTCTCGAACGACATGGCGCCCGAGATGGTGATGTTGCCGCCCGGGCCGGTGTTGTGGACGCCCGGCGCCATCGAAGTGGCGGAGGACAGCGTGCGGTTGATCGGCAGCTTCTCGATCTCGCCCTGCTCGAACGTGGCCGCGCCGGTACGGGTCTTGGAGATGGTCTCCAGCTCGCCGGTGACGACGATCTCCTCCTCGACCGAGGAGAGCTTCATGGTCACCGGGTCGGAGCGGGTCGGCTCGCCGACGTTGATCTTGACCTCGCGCACCGCCGAGGCGAAGCCCTCCAGCTCGTAGCTCACCTTGTAGACGCCGGCCGGCAGCGCGGGCAGCTTGTAGTTGCCGTTGTTGTCGCTGACCGCGACGCGGGAGCCCTGCAGCTTCTCCGACGTGGCGGTGATCGTCACACCGGGCAGCGACGCGCCGCTCTCGTCCTGCACGCGGCCGACCAGCTCACCGGTGGAGATCTGCGCCTCCGTCGGCGGCACGGCCGCCAGGACAGCCAGCAGCAGGACCGAGAGCACTGCGTTTCTGGTTCGTGCTCGACTCAAGATGCTCCTCCTTCTCTCGTGCCCTCCGTTCCACCGGAAGACGGTTGAAGGGTCTCGGTTCTGAAAACAGGCCCCGTGCGCGGACGCGCTACGGTGCCTCGGAATCGGCTGCTTCTGCAGGCGTATAAAAGCAAGCTGCAAGCCAACTTCACGGCCGCCGCGAAACGAGTCGGGCCGACCGTCGCGGCCCCCGGGGACAATTCGTAGGCCGAGTATAAGGTAGCCTCGAGCCGCCAGGCAAGCGCCATATAAGGCAGCGGTTTGGGAGGGTCCGGGAGCCCCCGGAGTCGCTCGGCCGGCGCGGTTGGTGGGCGCCTGGAGCCCGACTCGTCCAGGCCGTGGCGGCGCGCGGCCCTCTCCGAATCCGTGCCGCGTTCGGTTTCTTGAATCCAAGGATTCGAACAGACGCCTGCCTCGGGTACCGCATCGGCCCGTTCCCCCACTCCGCTGCCCCCTCGCCGAGCGCGTCTCCGCCGACTCGAGGATGCCACGCGGAGGCCGTGCTAGCCTCCTGCCGTGCGGTACGCGACGGCGCGAGCGCCGGCCCGACCCGGTCCGCCGGCCGTCTGCCTCCTGGTGCTGGTAGCGGCGCTCGCGGCAGGTTGCGCAAGCCCCGAGGAGCGGAGCCCGGACGCCTCCGACGCCGGCCCGGTCACCGGACCGTTCGTCGACCACAGCGCCGAGGCCGGCCTCGACTTCCACCACTTCAACGGCATGTCGGGGCGGTACTACATGGCGGAGATCATCAGCCCGGGCGGCGCGCTGGTGGACTACGACGGCGACGGCGATCTCGACATCTACCTGTTGCAGGGCACGATGCTCGGCTCCGCCGGTGTGGACGAGGCGCCGCGGCCGCCGCGACACCCTACACCGCTGACCGACCGCCTCTACCGCAACGACCTCGCGGCGACGACCGGCGGCGACCGGTCGCCGCGGCTGGTGGACGTCACGCGGCGCGCCGGCCTCGCCGCCAGCCGCTACGGCGTGGGGGTGGCGGCAGGCGACTACAACGGCGACGGCCAGGTCGACCTGTATATCACCAACCTCGGACCCAACCAGCTGTTGCGCAACGCCGGCGACGGCAGCTTTGACGACGTGACCGCCGCGGCCGGCGTCGGCGACACGGGCTGGAGCGTGCCGGCGACCTGGCTCGACTTCGACCGCGACGGACGGCTCGACCTGTACGTCGGCAACTATGTCGACTATCCGTTCGACGAGCCGGTGCTGTGCCGCGACCTCACAGGCGCGCGCGACTACTGCGGCCCCGCCAGCTACCCGTCGCAGCCCGACCGGCTCTACCGCAACCGCGGCGACCGTTTCGAGGACGTCACCGCCGAGTCCGGCCTCGGCAGCGCGCCGCCGGCACCGGCGCTCGGCGCCGTCGCCGCCGACTTCGACGGTGACGGCTGGCCCGACCTCTACGTCGCCAACGATGGCCAGGCCAACAACCTGTGGATCAACCGGCGAGACGGCACCTTCTCCGACGAGGCGCTGCTCGCCGGCTGCGCGGTCAACGGCCGCGGCAAGGCGGAGGGCAGCATGGGCGTCGACGCCGCCGACTTCGACGGCGACGGCGACCTCGACCTGTTCATGACCCACCTGGTGGCGGAGACCAACACCCTGTTCCGCAACGACGGCGGCGGCCTGTTCACCGACCACACCGACGTCGCCGGCCTGGGCGCCGCCAGCCGCACGCGCACCGGCTTCGGCGCCGGCTGGCTCGACTACGACAACGACGGTCTGCTCGACCTGGTGGCGGTCAACGGCGCGGTCAAGAAGATCGAGGCGCTGGCGCGCGCCGGCGACCCGTTCCCGCTGCACGAGCCCAACCAGCTGTTCCGCAACCTGGGAGGCGAGCGGTTCGAGGAGGTCGACGGCGGCGAGCCGTTCACGCTCTCCGAGGTCAGCCGCGGAGCGCTGCTGGGCGATCTCGACAACGACGGCGACACCGACCTGGTGGTGGCCAACAACAACGGCCCGGCCCGGCTGCTGATCAACCGGATCGGCCAGGACCGGCAGTGGGTCGGCGCCCGTCTCACGGTCGGCCGTCCGGCGCGCGACGCCCTCGGCGCACGGCTCGCCACCACCGCCCCCGACGGCACCGAACGGTGGGGCCGCGTGCGGGCGGACGGCAGCTACGCCGCGGCAAACGACCCGCGCGTGCGCGTGGGCCTGGGCGACGGTCCGCCGCCGGCCAGCGTGCGGGTGCACTGGCCGGACGGGAGGCGCCAGGTGTGGCTGCGGCCACCGGCCGGACGCTACCTGGTGGCGGCTGCACGGGCGCCTACGCCTTGAAGCGGCGGGCCGCAGCCTGGCTGCTGGCGGTGGCCTGGCTGGCGGCCGGCTGCCCCGGCCGCCCCGCCGCCGAGTTGGAGGAGGTGCCCCATCCCGACCTGAGCGCCGCCGAGTCCGCAGTGCGCGAGCAGGTGGCGGTCCAGCGCGAGACGGTCGACGAGCTGCTGGCGGCCGAGCCGGCCGACGCCGCGGCGGCGGCCGCAGCCTTGGCCGAGCTCGGCCGGGTCTACCTGCTGTACGACTTTCCGCAAGCCGCCGAGGCCTGCTTCACCAACGCGGCGCGGCTGGCGCCGGACGAGGCCGACTGGCAGTACCTGCTGGCCTACATCACCACTCTGCAAGGGCGCCCGGAAGAGGGACGCGCTCTCTACCGGCGCGCCCTCGAGCTGCGCCCAGGTTTCCAGCCGGCGCTGCTGCGGCTCGGGCGCGTGGAGCTGGAGCTGGGCCAGTACGACGCCGCGCGCGGCCGGTTCGAGGCGGCGCTGGCCGCCGACCCCGAGGCCGCGGCGGCGCACGAGGGGTTGGGCAAGCTGGCGGCGGCGGCCGGCGACCCGGCGGCGGCGGCGGTCCACTTCGAGCGCGCGCTGGAGCTGGCGCCGCGTGCCGACAGCCTGCGCTACGCGCTCGGCCAGACCTACCGCGACCTCGGGCGCACCGAAGAGGCGCGCCGCGAGCTGGCGGCGAGCGGCGACGTCGCGGTACCGATCGTCGACCCGTTGATCAGCCCGCTCGGAACCCTCGCCGAGTCGGCGCAGTTCTACCTGGTGCAGGGCGGCGAGGCGCTCGAGGACGGCGACTACGAGCGCGCTGTGGCGGCCTACGGCGCCGCCCTCGAGCGCGACGCGGCCAGCTTCGTCGCCATCAAGGGCCTGGCGTACGCGCTCGAGAAGCTGGGCGACCTCGACGGCGCGGTCGCGACCCTCGAGCGCGGCCTCGCGGAGGCCGACAGCGGCGAAGCGGAGCGCGGCGAGCGGGCCGAGATCCTGCGCGTGCTGGGCGGCCTCGAGGCGCTGCGCGGACGCGATGCCGCCGCGGCCGAGCGGTTCGCCGCTTCTCTGGCGCTCGACGCCGACCAGCCCGACGCCCGCATGAAGCTGGCCAACTCGCTGTCCCGGTTGGGTCGCTTTGGCGAGGCGCTGCCCCTCTACGACCGGCTGCTCGAGGAGAAGCCGGAGCACGCCGCCGACATCCTGCTGCGAAGGGCGACGGCGCTGGTCAACCTCGGTCGCGGTGACGAAGCGCTGGCGGACTTCCGCCGCGCCGTCGAGCTACGCCCCGACGACCGGCCGCTCAGGCTGCGCTACGCCGACGCGCTGGCCCACCTGGGCCGGGCAGCCGAGGCCGCCCGACAGCGCCGGCTGGCCGGCGGCGGGGGGGACGCGGAGGTGCTGCTGCGCACCGCCCGCCAGCAGCGCGACGCCGGCCGCTACCAGCAGGCGCTGGACGGCTTCACCGCGGTTCTGGACCAGGCACCCGAGCGCCACGACGTGCGGTTCGAACGCGCGCAGCTGCTCGGTCATCTGGGCCGCTACGCCGGGGCCGTGGCCGACTTCCGCCGGGTCATCGAGGCCGAGCCGCGGCACGCCGCGGCACGCCATGGCGAGACCACCGCGCTCATCCTGCTCGAGCGCTATGGCGAGGCCCGCGTGCGGCTCAACGAGGCGCTGCGCATCTTCTCGCTCGACGCCCGGCTGGCGCACCTGCAGGCGCGGCTGCTGGCAACGGTGCCCGAGGCACCGGTGCGCGACGGCCGGCTGGCGCTCGAGGTCGCCCGCCGGCTGCTCGAGGTCGACGACGGCGTGCGGGTGCGCGAGACCTTCGCCCTGGCGCTGGCCGAGAGTGGTCGCACCGCGGAGGCAGCCGAGCTGCAGCGCCGGCTGGTGAGCGACGCCGAGAGCCGCGGCGACCGCGAGCTGGCGGCCGACCTGCGCGCCAAGCTGGAGACCCTCGACAGCGGCCGCGCCTGGTGGGCCAGCGGCCCCCAAGAGATTCTCGACGCCACCCTGCCGGACGACCGCTAGCGCCCCAGGCCTCGAGCCCTCGAAGCGAAGCGCACCCGCCCGAAGCCACGAACGCTGCTGCGAGCCGGCACACGCATGCCGGGGCTGGTGCTGAGATCCTTCGCTGCGCTCAGGATGACGGTGGGCTACGGGGGCCGGAGTCCGACTTCGGTCTCTCAGCACTCCCGCGGCCCCCGAGCCTCACTCCGTCCCACCGTCACAACACGCCCTCCCCTTCCGGTACAGCTCGAGGTTCGCCTGCCAGCGCTCGCGCAGCGTATCCGCCGCCTCGTCCGCGGCCGTGGCGATGAGCCGCTCCTGCCAGCTCACCGCATCCTCGAAGCGGCCGGCCTCGGCGTAGGCCATCGCCAGCGTCTCGGTGCTCTCGGGCGTCGGTACCGCCTCGTACAGCTCGAGCGCCAGCTCCAGGGCGCGCGCCCCGTCGCGCACCGCCGGATCGGGGCAGGCCGCCAGGTGGCGGGCCAGCACGTCCTTGAGATCGAGGTTGCCGGGCATCGCGGCGAGACCGGCCTCGAGCCGATCACGGGCGAAGGCGAAGCGGCCCCCGAGGATCAGCGCCGAGGCCTCGCCCATCCGCGCCTGGCGGCTGTCGGGCTCGACCGCGATCCAGCGACCGTAGACCTCGGCGGCGCGGTCGAACTCGCGCAGCTCGCCCAGCAGGCTGGCCAGGCGGCTGAGCGCCGGCACGTGCTGCTCGTCCACCCGCAGCGCCTTGAGGTACTCGCGCGCCGCGCTCTCGAAGCGACGCGCGGCGCGCTGCAGGTCGCCCAGCGCCACGTGGAGCGACACCCGCTCGCTCGCCGCCGGCATGGCCTCGAGCGCGGCCTGCAGCGTCGCCACCGCGGCCTGCGGATCGCCGGCCGCCTGGCGCAGCTCGGCCAGCAGGGTCCACGCCTGCCGGTCGGCGGGATCCAGCTCCACCGCCCGCTCCAGGTCGGACACGCCCTCCTCGCCGCGGCCGAGGTTGATCAGTGCCGCCGCCCGCTTGCGCAGGGTGGCCGCGTCGGTGGCGCTCAACTCCAGCGCGCGGTCGAACGCGGCCAGCGCCTCTTCGAACTGGCCGGCGCGCGCCTGCGCGTTGCCGAGCTTGACCCACGCGTCACGCAGGTCGGGCGCGCCGCGCACCGCCGCCTGGAAACGCAGCACCGCGTCGACGTCGCGGCCGTGCCCGACCAGCAGGGCACCGATGGCGTACTCCACCCGCCCGATCTGCCAGGCCGGAGCGCCGCCCTCACGTAGCGACGCCAGCAGGGAGTCGAGCTGGTCGACCGCCCCGGGCGCGGAACCGAGCTGCGACAACACGAAGCCCAGGAAGCTCTCCTCCGAGAAGCCTTCGCGCTCGCCGGCGAGGCTGCCCACCACCTCGAATGCGGAGCTCGTCGCGATCGCCGGCAGGACGTCGGCGAGAGGGTCGGCGAACGCCACCCGGCCTTCGCCCCGCCGCGCCAGCTCCAGCTCGGCGCGCTCGCGTTCGCCCAGCGCGCGGTAGGCCTGGGCCAGCGGGTAACGCACCGCCGACGCCTCCGGCTGCAGCTCCAGCACCCGCTCGAAGCGCGCTGCCGCCGACGCCGGATCGCCGGAGAGCGCCGCCACCCGGCCGAGGCCGAACAGCGCCGCCGGCCGTTCGGGCTCCAGATCGAGAGCTCGCTGGTAGAGCCGCCGCGCCGTGTCGAGCTCGCCCAGCTCGAGCTGCACGTCCGCCAGCCTCTGCAGCGCCGCCAGGTCGTCGGGGGTGAGCGCCAGAACCGCTCTCAGCGCCTCAACGGCGCCCTCGAGGTCGCCGGCGGAGAGCCGCACCAGGCCCAGGTAGTACGGCCAGCGCGGGTCCTCGGGCGACAGCGAGCGCGCCTGCGCGTAGCAGGTCTCGGCGGCGGCGGGCAGCTCGTAGGCGTGGAACAGCTGGCCCAGAAAGCCGAACCCCTCGCGCACTCTGTCACTCGACAGATCGCCCTCCGCGAGTTGCGCCTCGAGCGCCGCCTGCAGGGTCTCGATCTTCTCCCGCGGTCCGGGCTCCATCGCACCCAGGTCGGGGCGCGGGATGACCAGCGACCCCGCGCCGACCGCCGCCGTCTGCGCGCCGAGCGGCGAGACGGCTACCGGGTGACCGGCGACCAGGAGGCCGGCGAGCAGAAGAGCGGGGGGGATGGGCAGGGCGCGGATCATGGCCGGCGAGCCGTCGCCGGCTCGCGCACCGTAAGGTAGCAGCCCGGCGGCGGCGACCGCCAACCGGAGCGGCCGCCGCCGGGCCAGCGCAGCTCGAGCCGCTCCACGGCGCCCGCCGCGCCGAGACCGAAGACCGTTCGCGGATCGTGCGCCGCGCCGAAGCTGCCGTCGGTGTGCGCCCGCCGCCAGCGGACTCCGGCGCCGGAGAGCCACGCCCCGACCCGAGCGCCGGGCCGATCGCCGCCGGCGGCGCCGACGGCGCGCACGCCGAGCCAGCCGCCGGACGGCGTGGAGTCGTCGAGCAGCAGCCGCGCCGGTCCGCCGATGTTGGCCAGCGCCAGGTCGGTGTCGCCGTCGTTGTCGAGGTCGCCGGCGGCCAGCGCGCGGCTCACCTCGGAGTGGGTGAACGGTGTGCCGGCTGCCGCCGAGACGTCCTCGAACCGCCCGCCGCCGGCGCCGCGGAACAGCTGGTTGGGCTGATGGAACGGGTACGGGTCGCCGGCGGTCGACAGCTCCTCGATCGCCCGCACCGCGCCGTTGGCCACCGCCAGGTCCGGCACGCCGTCGTGGCCGAGATCCAGCCAGGCGAGCCCCCAGCCGGTAGAGCGCAGGCTCGGCGGGCCCAGGCCGGAGAGCACGGTCACGTCCTCGAAGCCGCCGGCGCCGTCGTTGCGATAGAGCGTGTGGGTCTCACCCGCCAGATGGGTCATCAGCAGATCGAGGTCGCCGTCGCCGTCCAGGTCCTCGGCCACCACCCCCATGCTCGCCTCGGCTTCACCGTCGCGGTTGAGCGCGCAGCCGGCCAGCATCGCCTGCTCCTCGAACCGGCCGCCGGCGCGCTGCAGCCACAGCCGGTTGGGCTCGCCGTCGTTGGCCAGGTAGAGGTCCAGCCGGCCGTCGCCGTCGAAGTCCGCCGCCACCGCACCGAGGGTCTTGCCGGCGCCGCGGCCGATGCCCGACGGCTCGCTGACGTCCTCGAAGCGACCCTCGCCGAGGTTGCGGAACAGCCGGTCCGGAGCGGCTTCGTACGCCGCCGGGTTGCAGTAGTCGCGCGCGCCGGTGGCCGAGCGGCAGATCTTCGGTGCCGCCGACTCGTCGAGCTCCACGTAGCCGCCCACGAACAGATCGAGCCGGCCGTCGCCGTCGTAGTCGAACCAGACCGGCGCCACGCTCCAGCCGGCGTGGTCGGCGCCGCCGGCGCCGGCCACTTCCTCGAAGCTGCCGTCGCCGCGGTTGCGCAACAGCCGGTTGGCGCCGACGTTGGCGACGTACAGGTCGACGTGGCCGTCGTCGTCGAAGTCACCGGCGGCAAGGCCGCAGCCGTAGCCGCGCTCCTCGACGCCGCTGGCCGCCGTGACGTCGACCAGCTCGAGCCGCCGCCCGGCCGGGCCAGCGGCGGCCAGATCGTTGCGGAACAGCCGGTCGGTCAGCGCGCCCGCGGGGCGCGGCAGCAGGGCCTCGGTGGGCTCGCGCCCGGCCAGCGGAGCGCCCTGCAGCAGGTAGACGTCCAGATCGCCGTCGCCGTCGTAGTCGAGCAGGGCGACACCGGCGCAGGTGATCTCGGGCAGCAGGAAGTCGCCCGCGGCGCCGTTGAACTGCAGGAAGCGGAAGCCGTCCGGCGCGACCTCCCGCAACGCCTCCTCCGCCTCGGCCACGGGCGCGACCCCGGCGAGCAGCACCGCCAGCCCGGCGGCCGCACCCCTGGCCACCGTTCCGGACAGGCCACGGCGCGCTCCGCCCCGGAGTCGCGGGCGGATGGCTGAGCGGTCGCTGGGCAAGATCGGAAGCCGCCGGCAGGAGCGGCGGGCGTCCTGCGGGCCTGCGGTATTGTACCGACGGGCGCGCGCCGAGCCCGGCCGCGGAGCCTCTGGCGATGACCGTCTCGACCCCAGCTTCGACGCCGCCGCGGCGCGTCCTGCGGCGGCGGGCGGGCGTGCTCGCCGCCCTGGCCGCTGGCGCCGCGCTGGCCGGCGGTGCGGCGCCGGCAGAGCAACTGGCCGAGCCGGCCGGGCAGCCGTTCGTCGAGGCGGTGGAGGTCAACGTGGTCAACGTCGACGTCTACGTGACCGACCGCGACGGCCGGCCGGTGCTCGGCCTCGGCCGTGGCGATTTCGAGCTGTTCGAAGACGGCCGGCCGATGGAGATCACCAACTTCTACGCCGTCGCCAGCGGCGCGGTGGCGGCGCCGGCCGCGCCGCCCTCCGGCTCGCCCCCCGCCGCGCGGTCTTCCGAGCCCGAGACCGCGCCGCCGGCGGCCGGCACGCCCGCGACGCCGGTGAGCCAGCAGCTCCATCTGGTGATCTACGTCGACAACCAGTTCCTGCGGCCGTTCAACCGCAACAAGGTGGTCGACGAGGTCCGCCGGTTCCTGCACCGGAAAGCCGAGCGCGGCGATCGCGTGATGCTCGCCACCTACGAGAAGTCGCTCCACGTCCGCCACCCGTTCACCACCGACCACGGCGCCGTTCTCGAGGAGCTGGAGAAGATCAAGACACACAGCGCCTTCGGCGTCCAGGCGCGGACCGAGCGGCGCGACGTGCTGCGGCGGATCGACACCTCGCGCGACGCCTTCGAGGCCGTGACCCACGTCGACTTCTACGCCAAGTCGCTGCACCACGACCTGACGCAGAGCATCGACACGCTCAAGGAGATCGTCGGCTCGCTTGCCGGCCTCGAGGGCCGCAAGGCGGTGCTCTACGTAAGCGACGGGCTGCCGATGAGCCCGGCCGAGGATCTGTTCTTCCTGGTCGATCAGAAGTTCAGCGGCGGCACCACCGCGCAGCTCAACGCCGCCCGCTACCGCTCGCGCAACGCCTTCAACGAGCTCACGGCGCGCGCCAACGCCAACCGGGTCAGCTTCTACACCATCGAGGCGGCGGGGCTGACCTCGCACGGCTCGCTGTCGGCGGAGTACGGCGGGCGGGACAGCTCGACCCTCGACGCCGACGTCCTGATGCAGCAGAACCGGCGCGAGCCGCTGCTGCTGATGGCCGAGCAGACCGGCGGCCTGGCCACCATCAACACCAACAACTTCGACGCCGCGTTCGACGCCATCGCGCAGGACTTCCGCAACTACTACTCGCTCGGCTACACGCCGGTGCACGCCGTGCAGGGCCGGTTCCACCGCATCGAGGTGCGGGTCGAGCGCCCCGGCGTCAAGGTGCGCTACCGCTCGGGATACCGCGACAAGAGCCCGGCGACGCGGGTCAACGAGGGCACGCTGGCGGCGCTGATCCACGGCGCCGAGTCCAACCCGCTGGGCGTGCGAGTCGAGACCGGCCGCGGCCGGCCGACGGCCAAGGGCCATTATCAGGTGCCGCTCATGGTGCACGTGCCGTTCGACAGCCTGGCGCTGCTGCCGCAGGGCGAGGTCCACCGCGGCTCGCTGCTGGTGAGCGTGGCGGTGGTGGACGACCAGGGGCGGCTGTCGCCGCTGCACCAGCAGCAGGTACCGATCGAGGTGCCGGACGGCGAGGTGGCGGAGGCGCGCCGCCACGACTTCATCTACGAGGTCGAGCTGCTGATGCGCGGCGGCCAGCAGTTCGTCGGCGTCGGGGTGCGCGACGACTTCGCGGGCGGGGCCTCGTTCGTCCGCCGCCCGGTCGAGATCGGTACCTGAGCCGCCGCCCGTTGCGCCCCGCCGCGCACCGCCCGCACCGGTTGGGCGCTTTCGGCCCCGACCCGGGCCGCCACTCCGCGAGGAGCTGCTGGCCGCCGGAGCTGGCGCTGGCGCGGGCGGCGCTGGCCGAGTGGCGCGACAGCCGCTAGAGCCAGCTGCCGGCCCGCGGCACCGGCAGGAAGGTCGGGCTAGAATCTTCTCGGATGGGAGGTCGGCGCCCCACTGCCAGCCGGCGCGCGGCCTCCGCCGCGAGAGCACGATGGGGGCGACGCCCAGCGACCCGATGCGCTGCATTCTGACGGCCGGCTGTCTGCTGGCCGCGCTCGTCACGGCCCTCGCCGGCTGCTCGTCTGCGCCCCGCGATCGCGGCCTCGAGCAGGTGATCGCCGCCCGCGGCCTGGAGCCCGAGGCGGTCGTCATCCCCTACCGGCTGACGCCCGAGATGCGCTCGTGGCTGCGCGAGCGCTTCCCGCCGCGGCCGGGCGCTCGGGTCGACCTGCCTCGCCTGCTGCGGCTGCTCGAAGCTCCCACCGGGCTCGACCTCGAGTACGAGACCGGCTACACCGGGACCGCCGCCGAGGTCTTCGCCAGCCGCAAGTTCAACTGCCTGTCGTTCTCCCACCTGTTCGTCGGCCTGGCGCGCGAGCTAGGCAGCGACCCCAGCTATCACGTCGTCGGGCGGGTTCGCCGGTTCCGCCGCGAAGGCGACGTGGTGCTGGTATCGGGGCACGTGACGGTCGGCTACGGCGTCGGAAGCGGCCGGCGGCTGATCCAGTTCAACGTCGGTCCCGACGTCAACTACCGCATCGCCGAGCGCATCTCCGACCTGACGGCGGTGGCGCTGCACTACGCCAACCGCGGCGCCGAGATGATCCAGGCCGGCGCGCCGGAGCGGGCGATCGGGCTGCTCGAGACCGCTACCCGTCTCGACCCCCACCTGGCGGCGGCGTGGGTCAACCTCGGCGTGGCGCGCCGGCGGGTGGGCCAGCTCGACGACGCCGAGCGGTGCTACCTGCGGGCGGTGGAGATCGACCGGGACTTTTTCCCCGCCTACCGCAACCTGGCGGCGCTGCAGCAGGTGCGCGGCCGTACCGACGTGGCGGCCGATCTGCTCGCCATGCTCGACCGCCGGGGCAACCGCAACCCGTGGGCGTTTCTGGCGCTCGGCGACCACAGCCTCGACAACGGCAGGCTGGAGGAAGCCGAGAGCTTCTACCGCCGCGCCCTCCGGCTGGCGGTCGACAAGGCGGAGCCAGCGGCGGCGCTCGGGCTGCTGGCCGCCGAGAGCGGGGCGCTGGCCGAGGCGCGCCAGTGGCTCGACCGGGCCCGGCTGGAGGATCCCCACAGCGAGCGCGCCGCCGAGTTGGCGGTCAGGCTCGGGCTCGAGGAGCCGGCGCGGCCGCACTCCGAGGACTTCGTCATCCGCAGGCCGGGCAACGAGCCTGGGGGGGCGCGTTGAGGCAGAGCGGGCGGCGCGGCCTGACGGCGGTGGCGGCAGTCGTGGTCGTGGCAACGGCAGCCGCCAGTGAGCCGTCCGAGCGGGTGGCGGCGCACGGCCAGGCCGAGCCCCGCTACCGCGAGCGCATCTCGGTCACGCTCGATCAACGGGTGGTGCGGGTGGTGGACCGCCGCGGCCGCCCGGTGCTCGGCCTGGGGGTCGACGACTTCGAGGTGCGGGCCGGCGGCCAGCCGGTGACGGTGGCGGCGGTGGACTGGGTGTCGGCCGCGGGCGGCGCTGCGGCCGGCTCCGGTGCGCCGGGCGGCGGGGCCGCCCGCCGGCTGGTGCTGTGGATCCAGGCCGACCTCAACGCGGTGCGGATCAAGGGGCACCTGCGGATGCTGCCTGTGATCCGCGAGCTGCTCGAGGAGCTGCCGCCGGCTGTCGAGGCGGCGGTGCTGTCGTTCGACAGCCGGCTGAAGCTGTGGTCCGGGTTCACCAGCGACCATCGGTCGCTGGCCGGCCTGATCGAAAGCGCCGTGCGGTTTGGCAGCCAGCCGCCCGCCGGCGCCGGCGGCGGCCCGCTGGCAGCGCGTCTGGCGGCGCTCGACGCCTCGCAGCAGTTCAACGCCGAGGACGCCATGCTGGCTACCGCCCGCGCCCTCGGCGGTTTCGACGGCGAGAAGGAGCTGGTGGTGCTGGGCTGGGGCATCGGCCGCACCGGCCCGGGGAGCCCCGGCGCCGGGCCCGCGTACCGGCGCGCCGAGCGGGCGCTGCTGGCAGCCAGCGTGTCGGTGTTCGTGCTCGACGTCACCGACGCCGGCGCCCACTCGCTAGAGGCCGGACTGCGGCGGCTGGCCGACCGCACCGGAGGCACCTACGACAAGACACACAGCTACGCCCGGCAGGCGACCAGGCGGCTGCTGCGCACCCTCGAGGGGCACTACCTGCTGAGCCTCGATCGCGGCGACCGCGAGCCGCCGGCCGGCGGCTACCGCATCCAGCTGCGCGACGGCGTCGCGGGGAGGCTGCTCGCCGATGCCGGCTGACGCCGCCGGGCGGCCGGCGCTGACCGATCTCGACCCGGCCGAGCTCGCCGGCTGGTTGACCGAGCGCGGCCGGCCGGCCTACCGCGCCGAGCAGATCCTGGCCTGGATCTACCGCCACGGCGCCCGCCGCTTCGCCGAGATGACCGACCTGCCCGAGCCGCTGCGCGCCGAGCTCGAGGCGGCCTGGAGCCTCCGGCGAGGGCGCGAGCTGGCTCGCTCCGCGGCGCCGGACGGCACCGTCAAGCTGCTGCTCGGCTGGCCGCGCGGCGGCAGCACCGAGTGCGTGATGATCCCCGGCGGCGGCGGCCGGCGTACCGCCTGCGTCAGCACCCAGGTGGGTTGCGACGTCGGCTGCCGCTTCTGCGCCAGCGGCATCGGCGGCGCGCTGCGCGATCTCGACACCGGCGAGGTGGTGGAGCAGGCGCTGGCGCTGGCCGACCTGCTGCGGCCGGCCGGCGAGCGGCTCAGCCACGTCGTGTTCATGGGCATGGGCGAGCCGCTCGCCAACTACGACGTCACGGTCGAGGCGATCCGGCGTCTCAACGCCGACTGGGGTCCGGCCATCGGCCAGCGGCGGATCACCGTCAGCACGGTGGGGCTGCCCAAGCAGATCGAGCGGCTGGCCGGCGAGCGGCTGCAGGTGACCCTCGCGGTCAGCCTGCACGCGCCCGACGACGAGCTGCGCCGCGAGCTCATCCCGTGGGCGCGCGGCATCCCGCTCGAGCGGTTGATGGCGGCGTGCGCGACCTACTTCGCCCGCACCGGGCGCGAGGTGACCTTCGAGTACTGCCTGCTGGCGGAGGTCAACGACCGGCCCGAGGACGCCGACCGCCTCGCCGTGCTGGCGCGGCGACTGCGGGCCCACGTCAACCTGCTGATGTACAACCCGGTCGAGTCGCTGCCTTACCGCCGGCCGTCGCGCAACCGGGCGATCGGCTTCCTGAAGCGGCTTCGCCGGCGGGGCGTCAACGCCCATCTGCGCGAGAGCCGTGGTCTCGAGGCCGACGCCGCCTGCGGCCAGCTCCGCCGGCGCCAGCCCGCCTAGGACGCGCTAGCAGCGGCTCACTCGATGGTGGCGCCCTTGGCGATCACCACCACGCCGCCCTCCGACACCTTGAAGCCCCGGCTCCGGTCGAGCTCGAGGTCGACCCCGATGCGCGCCTCGGCCGGCACCCGCACGTTCTTGTCGATCACCGCCCGCCGGACCACCGCGCCGCGACCGACGTCGACGTTGTCGAACAGCACGCTGTCCTCGACCCGGGCGAACGAGTTGACCCGCGCCCGCGGCGCCATGATCGAGCGCCTCACGGTGCCGCCCGAGACGATCGCCCCGGCCGCCACCAGCGAGTTGAGGGCGTGCCCCATCCGCTCGCCTTCCTCGTGCACGAACTTGGCCGGCGGATAGGGGTAGTTCGAGGTGAGGATCGGCCAGCTCCGGTTGTACAGATCGAACGTCGGGCTCGCCGCCACCAGGTCCATGCTCGCCTGGTAGTAGGCGTCGAGCGTCCCGACGTCCCGCCAGTAGCCGCGCTCGATCTCGTTCTGGCCCGGCACCCGGTTGCTGCCGAAGTCGTACACCGCAGCCCCGCCGGAGGCGACCAGCGCCGGGATGATGTCGGCGCCCATGTCGTGCTTGGAGCCGGTCCGCTCGGCGTCTTCGGTGACGGCTCGGTGGAGCGCCTCGGTGGTGAAGATGTAGTTGCCCATCGAGGCGAACGCGCGGGTGGGATCGTCGGGCAGCGGCGCCGGCGACGCCGGCTTCTCCTGGAACGAGAGAATGCGCCCGTCGGCACCGGCCTCGATGATGCCGAACGAGCTGGCCTCCTCGATCGGCACCGGGATGCCGGCAACCGTGACGGCGGCGCCGCTCGCCACGTGCTGGACGACCATCGGCTCGACGTCCATCCGGTAGATATGGTCGGCACCGAACACCGCCACGTAGTCCGGCTGCTCGTCTCCCAGGATGTTGAGGTTCTGGAAGATGGCGTCGGCCGAGCCGGCGAACCAGCGCGGGCCGGTTCGCATCTGTGCCGGCACGGTGGTGACGTAGTTGCCGAGCAGCGGCGACAGCCGCCAGGTGCGGGCCAGGTGGCGGTCGAGGCTGTGGCTCAAGTACTGGGTCAGCACGACGATCTTGCGCAGCCCCGAGTTCACCAGGTTTGAGAGCACGAAGTCGATCAGCCGGTACTGGCCGCCGAACGGCACCGCCGGCTTGGCGCGCTCGAGCGTCAGCGGCTCGAGCCTCTGGCCGCGCCCGCCGGCCAGCACCATGCCCAGGATGTTCTCGCGCAGCGCCATTCGAGCTCCCTAGCCGACCGGCGCGCCCGGCCCCCGCAGCACCAGCGGCCGCCCCTTCCCCGCCGCCAGCGGCCGGTAGGCGCTGGCGGCGTACTAGCGCACCATCCGTCCGGACGAGAAGCGCGGCCCTACGGTGGCGATGGCGCGCTTCATCCTCGCGATCCACTCCCGCGGCAGACCGTCCTCGCCGCGCCGGTAGTAGAGCGGGACCACCTCCTCCTCGAGCGCGCGGTAGAGCGCCAGCGAGTCCTCCTGGTCCTGGCGCTCCTCCTCTTCGACCCCCTCGCCGCCGCTGATCGCCCAGCCGTTCGAGCCGTCGAAGCCTTCCGGCCACCAGCCGTCGAGCACGCTCAGGTTGAGCACGCCGTTCATCGCCGCCTTCTGGCCGCTGGTGCCGCTGGCCTCGAGCGGCCGGCGCGGGGTGTTGAGCCAGACGTCGGTGCCTTGCACCAGCATCCGCCCGACCCGCATGTCGTAGTTCTCCAGGAACACCACCCGCCCGGCCAGCTCGCTCTCCTGGCTGAGGCGGTAGATGTGCTGGATCAGCTCCTGGCCCGGTCGGTCGGCGGGGTGCGCCTTGCCGGCCAGGAACACCTGCACCGGCCGCTCCGGGTTGGCCAGCAGCTGGCGCAGCCGGTGGAGGTCGCTGAACAGCAGACGGGCGCGCTTGTAGGTGGCGAAACGGCGGGCGAAGCCGATGGTGAGCGTGTCGGCCGGGAAGCGGTTGGCGATCTGCCGCAGCTCGCCCGGCGAGCGGCCGTGCCGGCCTGCCTGCTCCCAGACGCGTGAGCGGGTGAACCGCATCAACCGCTCCTTCTGCGCCCGGTGCGCCGCCCACAGCTCTTCGTCGGGAATCTCCTCGACCCACGACCACGCCTCGTCGTCCTGCAGCCTCTCCCACCACTCCGCCCCCAGCCGCCGCTCGAGCTGCTGCTGCAGCTCGAGCCCCAGCCAGGTCGGCAGATGGACGCCGTTGGTGATCGACTCGATCAGCGGCTGCTCGGGCTCCAGCCCGGGCGCCAGGTGGCGCCACATACGGTCGGCCACCTCGCCGTTGAGCCGGCTGACGCCGTTGGCGAAGCCGCAGGTGCGCAGCGCGAACGCCGTCATGTTGAACGGCTGCCCCGGCTCGTCGTGGTCCGCCCGGCCGAGGTCGAGCAACCGCTCGGAGTCGACCCCCGGCGGCGCCGCCACCGCCAGGCATTCACCCGCCAGCCGCCGGTCGAACTCCTCGTTGCCCGCCGCCACCGGCGTGTGGGTGGTGAAGGCGGTACGGGCCGCCAGCCGGGCGAGCGCCTCCTCGAGCGGCACCGCCTCGGTGGCCAGCAGCCGGCGCAGCCGCTCCACCTGGAGCAGCGCGCTGTGGCCCTCGTTGATGTGCCAGACGCCCGGCTCGACGCCCAGCGCCGCCAGCGCCCGCACCCCGCCCAGCCCGAGCACCAGCTCCTGCATCAGCCGCATCTGGCGGCCGCGAACGTACAGCACCCACGAGATCGGCCGGTCGGCCGGCTCGTTGGCCGGGATGTCGGTGTCGAGCAGCAGCAGCGGTACCCGCCCGACCTGCGCCAGCCACACCTTGACCGCCACCTTGCGGCCCGGCAGCGGCACCTCCACCGTCACCTCGCGGCCGCGGGCGTCGAGCGCCGGCCGCACCGGCAGCCGCCTGAAGTCGTACTCGGGATAGATGTGCTGCTGCACGCCCTCGGCGTCGATCGCCTGCTGGAAGTAGCCCCGCCGGTAGAGCAACCCGACCCCCACGAACGGCAGCCCGAGGTCGCTGGCGCTCTTGGTGTGGTCGCCGCTGAGCACTCCCAGGCCGCCGGAGTAGATCGCCAGCGTCTGGTGCAGGCCGTACTCCATCGAGAAGTAGGCCACCGGACCACCGGGCCAGCCACCGAGCTGCCGGTCCACCCAGGTCGGCCGCTCGGGGTCCATGTAGCGCCCGAAGTCGCCCATCACCGAGCCGTAGGCGGCGGTGAAGGCGTCGTCCTCGAGCAGCGCCTCCCAGGCGTGGCGGTCGGCGCCAAGGAGCAGCTCCACAGGGTTGCGGTAGCGGGTCCAGATCGCCGGCGAGACCGTGGCGAACAGCCGCCGCGCGGCCGGCGTCCAGGTCCACCACAGGTTGTAGGCGAGATCGGCCAGCCCCTCGACCTCGGACGGCAGCTCGATGTCGGCCACCTGCAGGGCGGAGATCTTGATCGGCGGCGTCACGGCGTCGGGTCTGGCTGGGAATCTGCCGTCGGTCGCGGAGAGTCGGGCTGCGGCGCCGCTCGCGGCGAGCGGCCTCGGCGGGCGGGCAGACTATCATCCGGGCGATGGCCGAGCGCGCCTGCGGCATTCTGCTCCACGCCACCTCGCTGCCGGCGCCCGACGGCGTCCCCAGCCTGGGCGGACCCGCACGCCGCTGGCTGGACTGGCTCGAGCGGGCCGGCCAGGGCCTGTGGCAGATCCTGCCGCTCGGGCCGCCCGACGCCGACGGCTCGCCCTACGGAGCGCTGTCGGCGTTCGCCGGCGACGAGCGACTCGTCGACCTCGAGCCGCTGGTGGCGGCCGGTCTGGTGGCGGCGCCACCGGCGGCTGGGGAGAGCGAGCGCCGCCGGGCGCTGGACGAAGCCCGCGGCGCGCTCGGTCGCCGGTCGGCCGACGATCCGCTGGCGCGCGCCTGGTCGACCTGGGTCACCGCCCCCGAGCAGCGGGAGTGGCTCGACGACTGGGCGCTGTTCGCCGCGCTCCGGCGACGGCACGGCGGCGCCTCGTGGCTCGACTGGCCGCGGCCGCTGCGCGATCGGCAGCCGGCGGCGCTCGCCACGGCGCGTGCCGAGCTGGCCGAGCCGATCGAGCGCGAGAGGTTCGCCCAGTTCCTGTTCTGGACGCAGTGGAGGGAGCTCAAACGGGAGGCCAACCGCCGCGGCATCCGGATCGTCGGCGACCTGCCGATCTACGCCGCTCTCGACAGCGCCGACGTGTGGTCGCACCGCGAGCTGTTCGAACTGGACGCCGACGGCCGGCCGGCGGGCCTGGCCGGTGTGCCGCCCGACGCCTACAGCGAAGGCGGCCAGCTCTGGGGGCACCCACTGCTGCGTTGGCAGCGTCTGCGGGACACCGGCTACGCCTGGTGGGTGGGGCGGCTGGCCGCCGTCTGCCGCAGCGCCGACGTGGTGCGGGTGGATCACTTCCGCGCCTACGCCGCATATTGGCGGGTCGAGCCGGGCGCCGCCGACGCCCGCGGAGGGCGGTGGGTCGAGGGTCCGGGCGGCGGACCGTTCGAGGCCGCTCGCCGCGCCCTCGGCGAGCTCGACCTGATCGCCGAGGATCTGGGGGTGATCGACGACCCCGTCCGCCGCCTGAGGGGCGAGCTGGGGCTGCCCGGCATGGCGGTGCTGCAGTTCGGCTTCGGCGACGACCGCGGCGCCAGCGAGCACCTCCCCCACCACTACCGGCGTCACCAGGTGGCCTACACCGGCACCCACGACAACGACACCGCGTGCGGCTGGTACGCCGGTCTCGACGCCGCGACACGCGACCGCGTCGACCGCTACCTGGCGCCCGCGGCCGACCGCATCCACGACGCGATGGTGCGCGCGGTCCTGGCGTCGGTGGCCGAGCGCGCCGTGGTGCCGATGCAGGACGTGCTCGGGCTGGGCTCGGAAGCTCGGTTCAACACCCCCGGCAGCGTCGGCGGCAACTGGCGGTGGCGGTGCCGGCTCGAGCAGCTCGACGACCGGCTCGCCGAGCGGCTGCGCCGGCTCACCGAGCTCACCGGGCGCTCGCCGGCTTCCGGCCCGATGGCGGGCGCGCGGACGTGAGCGCGGACGGCCGCGACGGGCGGCCCGGCGGCGCCGTCGCCGACGAGAACGGGGTCGAGTTCACCCTCCACGCCCCCGCCGCCACCACCGTCGAGCTGTGCCTGTTCGACGACGCCGAGCAGCCGAGCGAAAGCCGCCGGTTGGCCCTGACACGCTCGGCGCCGTCCGGCCCGTGGCGTGGCCGCGTCGACGGCGCCGGCCCCGGGCTGCTCTACGGCTACCGGGTCCACGGCCCGTACGAGCCGGCACGCGGACACCGCTTCAACCCCGCCAAGCTGCTGGTCGACCCGTGCGCGCGGGCGGTGACCGGCGAGCCGCGACCCGACCCGGCGACCTACGGACACGGCGGAGATCCGGATGCCGCCGAGCCGTGCGAGCGGGACAGCGCGCCGGCGATGCCGCGCTCGATCGTGCTGGCAGCGGCCGGAGGCGGCGGCTGGAGTCGGCCGGGACTCGGCTGGCGCGAGACGGTGATCTACGAGTGCCACGTCAAGGGCATGACCCGGCGGCATCCGGGGGTGCCGCCGGAGCTGCGCGGCACCTACCTGGGCCTGGCCGAGCCGGCAGTGGTGGACCACCTGCTGGCGCTGGGAGTCACCGCCGTCGAGCTGCTGCCGGTACAGCAGTTCACCAGCGAGCCGGCGCTGCTCGACGCCGGCCTGGTCAACTACTTCGGCTACAACCCGCTGGCGCTGTTCGCCCCGCACGCCGCCTACGCCACCGCCGCCGACGGCCGGCAGGTGGACGAGTTCCGGCAGATGGTGCGCCGGCTGCACGCCGCCGGCCTCGAGGTCCTCCTCGACGTGGTGTTCAACCACACCTCGGAGGGCGACCACGCCGGCCGCACCCTGAGCTGGCGCGGCGTCGACAATCGGGGCTACTACCGGCTCGACCCCGACGACCCCCGCCGTTCGCTCGACTACTCGGGCTGCGGCAACAGCCTCGACACCTCCCGCCCGCTGGGCGAGCGGCTGGTGCTCGACTGCCTGCGGTACTGGTTCGAAGAGATGGGCGTCGACGGCTTCCGGTTCGATCTCGCGGCCAGCCTCGGGCGCCGCCCCGAGGGCCGGTTCGATGCCGGCTGGCCGCTGCTCCTCCGGCTGGCGGACGATCCGCGGCTGGCCGGCGCCAAGCTGATCGCCGAGCCGTGGGACCTGGGGCCCGACGGCTACCAGGCGGGCCGCTTTCCCCCCGGTTGGCGCGAGTGGAGCGACCGGTATCGCGACGCGGCGCGCTCCTTCTGGCGGGGTGACCGCGGCGCAGCGGCGGAGCTCGCCGCCGAGTCGCGGGGCCGGCCGCCGGCCGCCGAAGTCCACTACGTCTGCTGCCACGACGGCTTCACGCTGGCCGACCTGGTGAGCTACGAGCGCAAGCACAACGAGGCCAACCTCGAGAGCAACCACGACGGCCCGCGCCACAACCTGAGCCGCAACTGGGGTGTCGAGGGCCCCACCTCCGACCCGGCGGTGAACGCGCGGCGGGCGCAGATCCAGCGCGGTCTGCTGGCCACCCTGGCCCTGACGCCCGGCGTGCCGATGCTCGGGCACGGCGACGAGCTGGGGCGCAGCCAGCAGGGCAACAACAACGCCTACTGCCACGATGGTGAGCTGACCTGGGTGGACTGGCAGCTCGACGAGCCGCGCCAGGACCTGCTCGACTTCGCCCGCCGGGCGCTCGCCCTGCGGCGGCGGATCGGCAGCGCTCGGCCGCCGGTCTGGCTGGCGGCGCACGGCGAGCCGCTGCCGGCCGGCGAGCCGGCCGCCGGCGATCAGCAGCTGGCTTGCCGGCTGGGCGAAGCGGGCGATTACGTGGCGCTGTGGAACGGTGGCGAGGAGAGCTCGCTGTTCCGCCTGCCGTCGGTGGGCGCGGGCCGGTGGCGGCGGCTGCTCAGCACTGTCAGCGGGGACGAGGCCTGGCTGCGCGGCAGCGCCGTGCGGCTGCCGCCGTGCTCCCTGGTGGTGGTGCGCTTCACTCCGCGGTGAGCTGGCCCGCGCCGTCCGCCGCCGCAACGGCTGGCCGCGGCGCCAGCACCCGGCATTCGAACGGCCCGAGCTCGAGCTCGAGCCCGGTCTCGGCCAGCTCGCGGTAGTCGGCCGCGAGCGGCTCACCGCCCAGGGCGTCCTCGAGAACGTGCCGGGCGCGCGTCGGATCGAGCGCCAACGCCTCGACCAGGGTCGCGCTGGCCACCAGCGGCGTCTCGCCGGCCGCCCCGGCTGCACCGAACTGGGCGGCACCGAACTCGGCGCGCGGCACGGCGTCTCCGAGACGCCCCCGAACGGCGGCATCGCGGTGGTTGAACACCACCAGCCGGCGCTCGCCGGCAGTGCCGTTGACGTAGGCCAGGACCGCCGGATCCACCCCGCCGCCCTCGCCGGCGAAGTCGAGCAGCTGGAACCGCTCGGCGCCGGCGAACAGCTCGCGGCGGGCCAGCAGCGGCGCGATCCTCTCGCGGTGCCAGGCGGTCAGCTCGGGGTCCGGCACCTCGGCGTGGTACGAGCGGCCGTACTCCATGCCGTAGCGCTCGGCGAAGCCCTCGACCTGGCCGTGGGCGAACATCGGCAGACCCGGCAGGGTGGCCAGCAGCACACAGGCGCCGCGGTAGCGGGCGCCGCGCCCGAACTGCTCGGCCGCGGTGGCCTCGTCGGGGTTGCTGAGGAAGTTGACGAACCGCTCGAGCACCGCCGGGTCGAAGGCCAGCGCCTCGGCGATCAGCTTGCGCAGCCCGGCGTTGTCGCCGTCCCGCAGCATGTGCATGAAGGCGCTGTTGTAGACCCGGTGCATGCCGAGGGTGCGGACGAAGTACCCCTCCATCAGCCAGAACGCCTCGGCCAGCAGCAGCGTGTCGGGGGCCTCGGCCGCCAGCCGGTCGACCACCTCGCGCCAGAACTCGGCCGGCATCCGGCGGTCGAACTCCTCGGAGGCGAGCGCGTGCTCGGCGCGCGAGGGGATCGCGCCGGCCTCTCCCGGTCGGGGATACCAGAGACGCTGGAAGTGGTGCCGGGTGAGCGTCATGGCGGCGTCGAACCGGATCACCGGGAAGCGCTCGGCCACCGCCACGATCTGCTCGATCACCGCCTCGCGGGTCGCCGGCTGCAGGTAGTCGAGCTGCGCGGTGTCGTTCCACGGCATCGAGGTGCCGTCGTTGCCGTGGTAGAGGAAGCGGGTCTCGCCGCTGGCGAGCTCGTGCCGCCGGAAGACCACCGCGGCGTCGGTGCGGTCGAAGTAGTGGTCCTCGAGCTGCAGGGTCACCCGCGGATCGGGCGACAGGTCGGGGCCCTCGAAGGTGTAGGCGGGGAACGGGCAGTCGGCCTGTCCGATGAACCGCTCGGGGTGCTCGACCACCCAGTCCGAGTCGAGCGCGGTGTGGTTGGGGACCATGTCGGCAGCCAGCCGGATGCCGTGACGCTCCGCCCGCTGACGCAGCTTCTCGAGCCCCTCGTCCCCACCCAGGCGCCGGGCGATCCGGTAGCCACGCACCGAGTAGGCCGAGGCCTCCGCCTCCGGGTTGCCGCACAGCCGCTTGATCCGCCGCGACGCCGGCGAGCGCTCCCACAACCCGATCAGCCACAACCCGTTGAAGCCGCGCTCGGCGAGCTGCGCCAGCGCCTCGTCGGGGATGTCACCCAGTCCGGCGAGCTCGCGGCCGTGCTCGCGCGACAGCTGTTCGAGCCACACCAGGCAGTTCTTGGCCACCAGCACCAGCTCGCGCATCCAGCCGCGGTCGTCGCTGTACCGGCGCTCGGCGCCCGCTCCGGCCCACGACGGAGCCTCCACCGGGCCCGGCCCGGGTGGGAAGCGCGGCGCCGTCTCCTCGGCCGCCAGATCGAGGCCGGCGCCGATAGCGTCGTCGAGCTCGCCGAGCGCCGGGCGCCGGCGCTCGCGCAGCCAGCGCAGCTGCTCGACCGGCGAATCGGGTGCCGCCAGCGTCGGAGCCTCGAGCGTCGCCAGCAGGTTGTTCTCCGATTCGTAGAGGCCGGGCTCGGCGGCCAGCAGGCTGGTGATCTCGGCCGCCGCCCGCTCCAGCTCGGGCAGCTCGACGAACCTGCCTTCGGCGAGCCGGTTCACCACCGGACCGGTGGCGGGGTTGGAGCGCAGGCAGGCGAACACGACGAGCTCGCGCAGCAGCTCGGCGACCTCCGCTCCGTCCTCCTCGCGGGTCTCCGAAAACGACGTCTTGCCGGCCGCCCGCCGAGCCGGCGGCGACGGCGCCCGAAGACCGAAGTCGCGCGCGAACGAGGTCAGCAGCCGGCGGTAGGCGAAGCGCCCGAGCGCCCTTCTGAGGCGCCGTGCCAACCGCTTCTCGAGGTCGCCGCCGAAGCGGCGGCGGTGCTCGTCGAGCAGCTGCCGCAACGCCTCCTCGAGCAGGCTCACCGCGTTCAGCGACGAGGCTCCGGCCTGCTCGAGCTCGAGCGCCTCGGCCAGCCGCCGGGCCTCCAGGAAGCTGGGCACGTCCAGCTTGCCCGCCGGCTGCTCGGCGGCGGCGGCCGCCAGGCGGCGGCGGACCGCGGCGGAGACGAACAGGCTCACGCTGCGCCTGCCGGCTGATCCAGGGCGCGGGCCGCTCCCAGCAGCGCCGCTTCCCGATCCTCGATCAGCCGCACCGGCACCGCTTCGAGGTACTCCCGCATACGGCCCTTCTCCAGGAAGCCGCTCACGAACAGCTGGCTGTCGAACACCCTCCCCATTCGTGGCAGAACGCCGCCGGCCAGAAACACGCCGCCGCGCGCGCCCACCGACAGCGCGAGATCGCCGGCCACCGCCCCCAGCCAGCCGCTGAACAGCGCCACCGCCTCGACGCAGTCGGGCCAGCGACCGGCGCGCGCGCCGTCGACCACCCCCTTGGGCGACAGGCTAGCCGGCTCGGTGCCGCGCACCGCGCAGACCGATTCGTACAGGTTGACCAGCCCCGGCCCCGACAGCACCCGCTCGGCCGACACGCGGCCGAAGCGCTCGCGCAGCCGGCGCACCACCTGCCACTCGAAGTCGGTGCGTGCCGCCAGGTCGCGGTGTCCTCCTTCGGTGGCGAGAGCCGTCCAGCCGCCGCCCGTCGGCACGGCCACCGCGACTCCCAGCCCGGTGCCCGGACCGAGCACCGCGATCGGCGCCCCGGGCCGGCTGCGGCCCGCCCGGATCTCGCGGCTGGAGTCCGGCGGCAAGTACGGTACCCCCAGCGCAAGAGCCGCGAAGTCGTTGATCACCTCGAGCCGCTCGAGCCCCAGGTCGCGCCTCACCTCTTCGACCGCGAAACTCCAGGCTCGGTTGGTCATGACGACCTGGTCGCCCGACACCGGTGCAGCCACCGCGAAGACTGCCTGCAGCGGCCGCGACCGGAGCTCGAGGTCCTCGAGGTACGAACGCGCCGCGGCCGGTAGCGAAGGGTGGTCGGCGCACTTCATCTGGCGCAGGCGGGTCACCCGGCCGGCACCGTCGATCAGGCCGAAGCGGGTGTGGGTGCCGCCGATGTCGGCCACCAGTCTGGCGGTCTGGGCTTGCCGTTTCATCCGCCTGCCGCTCGCCAGAGCGACCGCCGCTGGCGGCGGCCGGCCTCACGCCAGTCCAGGCCGTCTGGCCGGTGCTAGACTGCCGCTCCTCTCGCAAAGGAGACCGGTATGGGCCTGCCCAAGCTCACCATCGGCATCGAAGAAGAGTACCAGATCATCGATCCCGAAAGCCGCGAGCTCACCTCCTATGTACAGGAACTGCTCAACCGGGGGCGAGTCGTGCTCGCCGACCAGATCAAGACGGAGTTCCTGCAGTCCCAGGTAGAGGTCGGCAGCCGGATCTGCCAGGACGTCAAGGAGGCCCGGCAAGAGCTCGTGCGGCTGCGTCGCTCGCTGTTCGAGCTGACCGAGGCGCACGGCCTGACGGTCGCGGCGGCCAGCACCCACCCGTTCTCGAGCTGGAAGAACCAGCAGATCACCGAAGGCGAGCGCTACACCCAGCACGTCCAGAAGCTGGCTGAGCTGGCCCGGCGCATGCTCGTGTTCGGCATGCACGTGCACGTCGGCATCGAGGATCGCGACCTGATGATCGACGTCATGGACCAGGCGCGCTACTTCCTGCCTCACATCCTGGCGCTGTCGACCAGCTCGCCGTTCTGGCACGGCCGCGAGACCGGCCTCAAGTCGTACCGCTCGATCGTCTTCCAGAGCCTGCCGCGCACCGGGCCACCGCCGGCTTTCACCTCCTGGTCGGAGCACCAGCAGTTCGTCGAGACCCTGCTCAAGACCCGCTCGATCGACGAGCCCACCAAGATCTGGTGGGACATCCGCCCGCACCCCAAATACCCGACCCTCGAGTTCCGGGTGAGCGACATCTGCACCCGCCCGGACGAGGCGGTGTGCATCGCGGCGCTGATCCAGGCGATCGTCGCCAAGCTCATCCGCCTGCGCCAGGTCAACCAGTCTTGGCGTCGCTACCGCCACCACCTGATCACCGAGAACAAGTGGCGGGCAGTACGCTACGGGCTGGACGGCAAGCTGATCGACTTCGGACGGCAGGAGGAGGTCGACACCCGCGCCCTGATCCGCGAGCTGCGAGAGTGGATCGACGACGTGCTGGACGAGCTGGACAGCCGGCAGGAGGTCGACTACCTCGAGACCATCCTCGAGGAGGGCACCAGCGCCGACCGCCAGCTCGCCGTCTACCGGCAGACCGGCAGCCTCGACGCGGTGGTCGACCACCTGATCGCCGAGACCCACCAGGGCTGACGGCACGCCGGCGCGCCGCCGGTCGCCCGTCCCCGACCGCGGTCGCTAGGCGGCGTGGACCCGCACCGAGCGGCCGATCTCGTCGCAGATGGCGCGCAGCTCGTCGTAGTCCGGATGGCGCAGCCGGATCCAGGCGTTGGCCATGTAGCCGGCCTCGATCGGCTGGGTCGGATGACCCGGCGGTGGCAGGTGGCTGTCGAGGATCCAGCGGCCGAAGCGCTGCTGGATGCCCTCCAGCCCCTCGTAGCCGGCGATGCGTCCGTCGCGGCTCGGCCGCAGCGCCACCATGGCGGCCGAGAAGCGGCGCGACAGCTTCGCCATGACCCGGCCGTGCACGATGGCGTTGGCCCACTCCCGGTACAGGTCGATGTCGTTGGCGGCACCGTACAGATCCCACACCCGGACGCCAGGCGGTCGGCAGCCGATCTCGGCGAACTTGAGGCCCTTGGGGCCGAAGAACCACTCCATGTGGGTGGCCGAGGTGCCGATGCCCAGCTCGCGGATCACCTTGCGGCCCATCACCTTGGCCTCTTCGTAGCCGGGCTCGTCGGTCCGGTTGGTGGTGATCACGTACGGCGTGATCCACCGGTTGCGCATCGCCTCGAGCACCCCGGGGTAGTAGTGCGAGATGAACTCGTAGGCCGGCCCGCCGCCGATCGACAAGGTGTCGTAGAAACCCTCGTGGCCCTCGACGAACTCCTCCGCCGCCACCGAGTGACCGCGATCGAGGCCGTGCTCGCGGATCGCCCGCTCGAGCTGATCGTCGTTGTCGATCCGCTCGGTGCCGGCGGCGCCGGCACCGCTGCGCGGCTTGAAGATGATCGGATAACCGACGCGCGCAGCGAAAGCCCGCGCCTCGTCCGGCGAGCCGACGCCGGCCGAGGCCGCCGTCGACACGCCATGCCGGCGCAGGAACTCCTTCATCGCCGGCTTGTCGCGGCACAGGAAGGCGGTCTCGACCGAGGTGCCGGGGATTGTGGTGGCGGCACGCACGCGCGCCACCGGCAGCATGTGCGCTTCGACGGTCGCTTCCAGCCGGTCGACCCAGCCGCGACGCTGGACCCGCCGCACCGCGTCGAGCAGCGCCTTCTCGTCGACCACCGAGCCAATCTGCTCGTAGCCGTCGAGCCAGCTCTTGAGCTCGGTGCCGAGCGCCTCGAGCGGCGCCTCGCCGATCCCCGTGACCCGTGCTCCGGCCGCCGCCAGGCCATGCACGAACTGGCGCTGGTTTTCCGGGAAGCGAGGCTCGACGAAGATGACGTGCATGGTTGCCGGCCGCGGGCGTCTGGCACTGGGGACTGGCCGAAGCTCCGGCCGGGATTATAGCCTCGGCCGATGGCCGGCCAGATCTCGCTCATCGTACTGGGACCGCAGAGGCTCGAGCCGACGCTCGCCGAGGCGGTGGCCGAGCTCGGCGTCGGCGGTCATATCGCGGTCGTCACCGCCGGCTGGCAGGAGCGCGAGAGCGAGGACGACGAGCTGACCCAGGCGGTCGGGCGGCGCACCGTCAACCTCGAGCTGTACCGGCGCGCCGAGCAGGCGATGGCCGACGACGCGACGCTGTTCCAGGCCTACCGCGCGCGGCAGGACCAGCTACGGGAGCTGCAGGAGATCTACGGCCGCCGTCTGGCCCACGCGCTCGACGCCTGCCGCGAGCTGTTGGGGCTGGACGACTCGTCGGAGTTGGTGCGCTCGGAGTGCGACGAGGCGATGCGCGCCGTGCGCGAGCTGGACGCCCATCACCTGCAGGCGGTGCAGCGGATCCACCGACAGTTCGAGCGCGCCGCCAGGCCCGGCCGGCGGCGCGCGATCCGCCGGCAGCGCGCCGAGATCGGCGCGCTGCTGGCCGGCTGCGAGGCGCTGGCGGTGGCCGGCGGCCACGTCGCCGTGCTGCTCAACCGCCTGCGGCTGTTCGGCGTGCTGGAGCTGGCCGGCGACAGACCGATCCTGGCCTGGTCGGCGGGCGCCATGGCGCTGTCCGAGCGGGTGGTGGTGTTCCACGACAGCCCGCCGCAGGGCGCCGGCAACGCCGAGATGCTCGAGACCGGCCTCGGCCGAGCGGTCGGCCTGCTGCCGCTGCCGCACGCCCGCCGCCGGCTGCGCCTGGCCGACCCCAACCGGGTGCGGCTGCTGGCGCGGCGCTTCGCCCCGGCGCTGTGCGTGGCGCTCGACGAGGGAGACCGGCTGGCCTGGGGCAGCGCCGGCTGGAGCACCCTGGCACCGGCCCGCCGGCTGGCACCCTCCGGCGCCGTCGAGAGGGTCGAGGGGCCGCTGGGGTGGGGCCGGTAGCCGCGATGACCGCGATCGAGAACCTGCTGGCCGGCGGGCCGCCCGAGGCGGCGACGATCGACGACTTTCTGGCGCGGCACCAGTTCCCGCTCAACGAGGGCCGCACGACCACCTTCGTCTACCGCGGCTCGGCCGACCAGGTGCGGCTGCGTCACTGGATCTTCGGTCTGCCTTCGAGCCTGCCGTTCGAGCGGGTCGACGGAACCGACCTGTGGTTCCTGGTGCAGGAGCTGCCGTACGGCTCGCGCATCGAGTACAAGCTCGAGCTGGTGACCGGCGGCCGGCGGCGGCTGATCGGGGATCCGCTCAACCCCCATCTGGCGCACGACCCATACGGCGCCAACTCGGTTCTCCACGCCCGCGGCTACCAGTCGCCGGAGTGGGCCGAGCCCGAGGCCGAGGCACGGCCCGGCCGGTTGGTCGACATGACGGTCAAGAGCGCCGCCTTCGGCGACGAGCGGGCGCTGCAGCTCTACCTGCCGGCGCGGCTGCGGGACAGCCAGCGCTACCCGCTGCTGGTGGTGCACGACGGGTGGGACTACCTGCGTTACTCGCGGCTGCAGACGGTGCTCGACAACCTGATCTACCGCCAGGAGGTGGCGCCCCTGGTAGCGGCGCTGATCGGCTCGGGCGATCGGCTGGTGGAGTACGCCGCCGATCCGCGCCACGCCGCCTTCGTCGCCGACGAGCTGGTGCCGGCAGTGGTCGAGCGCTACCCGATCGACCCCCGGCCCGCCGGCCGCGGCCTGATGGGCGCCAGCTTCGGGGCGGTGGCAGCGCTCAGCACGGCCTGGCGTCGCCAGGATCAGTTCGGCCGGCTGCTGCTGCAGTCGGGCTCGTTCGCTTTCACCGACATCGGTCCCAGCCGCCGGGGCGCGGCTTTCGATCCGGTGGTCGAGTTCATGAACCGTTTCCGGACCGATCCCGGCAAGCCAGCCGAGAAGGTCTACGCAAGCTGCGGCCAGTACGAGTCGCTGATCTACGAGAACCGCTCGCTGGTGCCGCTGCTGCAGGAGACCGGCATGACGGTGCGCTACAGCGAGGCGCGTGACGGCCACAACTGGGAGAACTGGCGCGACCGGCTGCGCGAGGGGTTATCGTTCCTCTTCCCCGGACCGCTCTGGATGGTGTACGAATAGCCGCCGGAGCGCGTGCGAACCTCAGGCCCAGGAGACCCAGACCATGGCAACCGTCACCCGCCGCATCGGCCTATCACTCGGCGCCGACATCTGCTGGCCGATCTGCTTCGAGGAGCTGGTCAAGCGGCTCGACCTGGCAGTCCCGGACGGCAGCGACACCGTTCGCTTCGAGGTCGACCGCGTCACGATCGAGCCGTTCGACTTGCGGCAGCCGTGCCGCTACGAGGTGGTCATCGACCGCGTCACGCACTGGTACCACACCAGCCGAGAGTGGATCAAGAAGTCCGTCATCATGGACGACCTCTACGTGTTCAACAACCCGTGGGCGGTGCAGTCGATGGAGAAGCACTCCACCTACGCGGCGATGATGCACCTAGGACTGCCGGTCCCGGAAACCTGGATGGTGCCGCCCAAGGAGTACGAGCCCACCCCGGACCTGCAACAGACTCTGGAGCGCTACGCCCGCATGTTCGATCTCGACGCGGTGGGCCGGGAGCTCGGCTACCCGATGTTCGTCAAGCCGTTCGACGGCGGCGCGTGGGTGGGCGTCAACCGGGTCGACACGGCGCAGAAGCTGCACGACGCCTACGAACAGAGCGGCAGGCGGATCATGCATCTGCAGCGGGCGGTCGAGGGCTTCGACCTGTTCGTGCGGTGCCTCGGGGTGGGCCCCCAGCTCAACGTCATCAAGTACGACCCGAGCGCCGCGCTCCACGACCGCTACAAGGTGGCCTTCAACTTCGTCGACACCGACGAGTGGAAGCTGCTGGCGGACATGACGCTCACCATCAACAGCTTCTTCGGCTGGGACTTCAACTCCTGCGAAGCGCTGCGGCGCGACGGCGTGTTCCACCCCATCGACTTCGCCAACGCCTGCCCGGACTCCCAGGTCACCTCGCTCCACTACCACTTCCCCTGGCTGGTCAAGGCCAAGATCAAGTGGGCACTGTTCTGCGCCGCCACCCGCCGGCCGATGCGCCGCACCCTCGACTGGCAGCCGTACTACGACGTCCTGGCGCGAGAGCTGCCCTACCGCGAGCGGCTGGCCGAGTACGGCAAGATCGCCCGGCAGCGGCTCGAAGCGGAGCGGTTCGCCGAGTTCTGCGAGCGCCATCTGGGGCACTTCGACGAGCTGGCCTGGGAGTTCTTCGGTACCGACGTCGCCCACGACGCGGTGGGGCAGAAGGTCCGGGCGCTGTTCCCGCCGCACGAGCACGAGAGGTTCACCGCGCATTTCTGGGGGCTGGTCCAGTTCTGGCGCAAGACCGAAGCCGACCGGCTGGGCCTCGAGCAGCCCGGCAGCGACGAGCGGCCGACCGCCGACGGCTCGGCCGAGGGGAGAGGATCGTGAAGGAGACCTCCCGGTGGTTCTCGCCCAGCGTCCAGCAGGAGACCCAGCTCGTGCGCTGGGGCAGCTTCGGCACCCCGGTGCTGCTGTTCCCCACCGCCGGCGGCGACGCCGAGGAGATCGAGCGCTTCCTGATGATCAAGGTGCTGATGCCTCTGCTCGAGGCCGGCCGCATCAAGGTCTACTCGGTGGACTCGATCGCCGGTGCCGCCTGGATCTCCAAGCGCCACTCGCCGGCCTACTGCTCGCGGCTGCAGACGCTGTTCGACCGCTACATCTACACCGAGGTGGTGCCCGCGATCCGCGCCGACTGCGCTTCGCCGGCGATCGAGATCGTGGCCGCGGGCGCCTCGATCGGCGCCTTCAACGCCCTGGCGACGCTCTGCCGCCACCCGGACGTCTTCTCGAAGGCGATCTGCATGAGCGGCTCGTACGACTTCGAGCACTGGCTCCAGGGGCAGTGGAACTCGGACTTCTACTTCTCGTCGCCGATCCACTTCGTGCCCAACCTCGGGGAAGACAGCGAGCAGCTGCGCCTGCTGCGAGGGCGGTTCGTCGTCCTGCCGACCGGCGAGGGCGCCTGGGAAGAGCCCGCCGAATCGTGGAAGGTCGCCCACGCCCTGGGCTCGAAGGGCATTCCCAACCGGGTCGACCTGTGGGGCAAGGAGTGGCGCCACGACTGGCCGACCTGGCGGGCGATGCTGCCCAAGTACCTGGGCGAGATGGCCTGAGGGCCCGGTGCCCGGTCCCTAGCGCCCAGTCAGGCGCCAGTACAGGCGCACGTACTCGCCGGCCTGCTTCTCCCACGAGAAGTCCTGGCGCATGCCGTTCTGCACCAGCCGGTCCCAGGCCGGCCGGTCGTGCCAGACGTCCATGGCGTAGCCCAGCGCCCAGCGCAGGCCGTCGGGCGAGGCGTGGTCGAAGACGAAGCCGGTGCCCTCGCCGCGGCCGCGGTCGAACTGCACGACCGAGTCGGCCAGTCCACCTGTCCTGCGTACCACCGGCGGCGTGCCGTAGGCCAGGCTGTACATCTGATTGAGGCCACACGGCTCGTACAGCGACGGCATCAGGAACAGGTCGCAGCCGGCCTCGATACGGTGCGCCAGCTCGTTGCTGTAGCCGCGGTAGAAGCAGACCCGTCCGGGGAAGCGGCCCTGCAGCGCCTGGAAGAACTCCTCGTACGCCGGCTCGCCGCTGCCCAGCACCGCCAGCCGGCAGTCGACCCCGGCCAGGAAGCCGGGCAGCACGGCCTGCAGCAGCTCGATGCCCTTCTGCTTGACCAGCCGGGTGACGATGCCCAGCGCCGGCACCCGCGGGTCGTGGTGGAGCCCCAGGTCGCCCATCAGCGCCAGCTTGTTGAACGCCTTGCCTTCGAGGTCGTCGGCCGAGTAGTTGAGCGGGATCAGCGGGTCGCGCTCGGGGCTCCACTCCTCGGGGTCGATGCCGTTGAGAATGCCGACCAGGTGGTCCGAGCGGCGCCGCAGCAGCTCGTCGAGACCCATGCCGTACTCGGCAGTCTGGATCTCGCGGGCGTGCGTCGGGCTGACCGTGGTGAGGACGTCGGCGTACAGCAGTCCCGTCTTGAGTAAGTTCACGCGGCCGGCCCTCAGGTCCCCGTTGTGGAACCGCTCGGCGTGCTCACCGAGCCCGAGCTGGCCGATCGTCGAGGCGGCGAAGACGCCCTGGTAGCCCACGTTGTGCAGGGTGAGCACCGTGCGGGTGCCCGCGAACAGCCCGTCCCAACCGTAGGTCGTCTTGAGCAGCAGCGGGGCGAGGGCGGTGTGCCAGTCGTTGGCGTGGAAGATGTCGGGCGCGAAGCCCATCCGCTGGCAGCACTCGATCGCCGCGCGGGTCAGCAGGGCGAAGCGCACCGCCTCGTCGCTGTCCGAGGTATAGATCCCCGGCCGGTGGAACAGCGCCGGGCAGAACACCAGGTAAAGCGGCAGCGACGAGCGCGGCACCGTCGTGGTGTAGAGGCTGTAGCGGTACAGCCGGCCGCCGAGCTGGAGCGGGACGTCCTGCAGGAAGTCGACCGGCACGATCTGGTGGCGGTCGCGATCGATCCGCGAGTAGAACGGCAGGAACAGCCGGACGTCGTGCCCCAGGCGGTGGAGCGTCCTGGGCAGCGCCGCCGACACGTCGCCGAGGCCGCCGGTCTTGGCGAACGGCGCCACCTCAGCGGCGGCGAAGCAGATCTTGAGCCCCTCCGGCACCGCCCAAGGATATGCGCAACCGAGCGATCCCCAATAGAATGCGGCCGCCATGCCGAACGTCGTCTTCGTCGCCCCCTTCCCCGCCGAGGCCACGATGCGCTTCACCCAGGCCGCCGCCACCGAGCACGGAGTGCGGCTCGGTCTGGTGAGTCATCAGCGCCTGGAGGAGACCCCGGAGCGCCTGCGCGGCGTGCTGGCCGGTCACTGGCGGGTCGACAACGCCTTCGACGCCGGTCAGCTCGAGACCGCCGTGCGCGGCCTGGGCAAGCAGCTCGGCGGCGTCGACCGGCTGATCGCCGTCCTCGAGCAGCTCCAGGTGCCGCTGGCCGAGGTGCGTGACCGGCTCGGCATACCCGGTACCGGCGCAGAGGTGGCGCGCAACTTCCGCGACAAGGCGCGCATGAAGAGCCTGCTGCGCAGGGCCGGTCTGCCCTGCGCCCGCCACTGCCTGGCGAGCAGCCGGCCCGAGGCGGTCGAGTTCGCCGCCGAGGTGGGCTTCCCGCTGGTGGTCAAGCCGCCGGCCGGCGCCGGCGCCAAGGCGACCTTCCGCGTCGACGACGGCAAGCGGCTGGAGGAGGTCCTCGCCTTCGCCAGGCCCACGAGCCAGGCGCCGGTGCTGCTCGAGCAGTACCTGACCGGGCGCGAGCGCTCGTTCGAGACCGTGATGCTGCACGGCAAGCCGGTGTGGCACTCGATCTCCCACTACCTGCCGACGCCGCTCGAGGCGCTCGAGAACCCGTGGATCCAGTGGTGCGTCATCCTGCCGCGCGACATCAGCGGCCCGCAGTACGACGGCATCCGCAAGATCGGCAGCCGAGCGATCCAGGTGCTCGGGCTGGACACCGGGCTCACCCACATGGAGTGGTTCGAGCTCCCCGACGGCGGCCTGGCGATCTCGGAGGTGGCGGCGCGGCCGCCGGGTGCCCAGATCACCGCAATGACCTCGCTGGCGCACGACTTCGACCTCTACCGCGCCTGGGCACGGCTGATGATCCACGAGCGGTTCGACCCGCCCGAGCGCAAGTACGCCGCCGGCGCCGCTTTCCTGCGCGCCCAGGGCGAAGGCCGACGGGTGGCGCGCATCCGCGGTCTGGCGGAAGCCGAGCGCGAGCTCGGCTCGCTGGTGGTCGAGGCCAAGCTTCCCGAGCCCGGGCAGACGCGTGGCACCGGCTACGAGGGCGAGGGCTGGGTGCTGCTGCGCCACCCCGAGACCGCGGTGGTCGAGAAGGCGCTGTTCCGGCTGATCACGCTGTTGCGCGTGGAGAGTGGCGAATGAGCGTCCTGTTCTTCTCCCCCGGCTTCCCCCAGGAGATGCCCTACTTCGTGCGCGGCCTGGCCGAGGTCGGCGTACAGGTCATTGGCCTGGGCGACCAGCCGGCCGGTGCCCTGCCCGATCCGGTCAAGCGCCACCTGGCAGGCTATATCCAGGCGCGCTCGCTGTTCGACGAGGGCAGCGTGATCGAGGCGGTGCGGCGCGAGGCCGGCCGCTACCGCATCTCCCAGGTCGAGTGCCTGTGGGAGCCGGGGATGATCCTGGCGGCGCAGATCCGCGAGGCGCTCGGCCTGCCCGGTATGACCGTCGCCGAGACGCTGCCGTTCCGCGACAAGACCGCGATGAAGCAGGTGCTGCAGCGCGCCGGCATCCGCACTCCGCACCACTTCCGCGCTGCCACCGCCGACCAGGTGCGCGAGGCTGCCGAGCGCATCGGGTACCCGCTGATCGTCAAGCCGGTGGCGGGCGCCGGCTCGGCCGACACCTACCGGCTGGACGACCGCGACGAGCTGGAGGCCGCGCTGCTGCGCCTGCGCCACGTGCCCGAGGTCAGCGTCGAGGAGTTCATCGACGGCCAGGAGCTGACCTTCGACACCATCTGCCACGACGGCAAGATCGCCTACCACAACATCTCCTGGTACCGCCCGCGGCCGCTCATCGCCCGCACCTTGCAATGGACCAGCCCGCAGACCCTGGCGCTGCGCGACGTCGAGGCGCCGCATCTGCAGGCCGGTGCGCGCATGGGCGTCGAGGTGCTCGAGGCGCTCGGCTACCGGGCCGGCTTCACCCACATGGAGTGGTTCTTGAAAGACGACGGCGAGGCGGTGTTCGGCGAGATCGGCGCCCGGCCACCCGGCGCGCGCTCGGTCGAGATCATGAACTACGCCTGCGACATCGACGTCTACCGCGGCTGGGCAGAGGCCGTCTGCTTCAGCCGCTTCAGCCAGCCCGTGCGCCGGCTCTACAACGCCAACATCATCTTCAAGCGCGCCCAGGGCGAGGGTCACATCCGGCGGATCGAGGGCCTGGAGTCGCTGCTCAGCCGGTTCCGCCCGTGGATCGTGTCGATCGACCTGCTGCCGATCGGAGCGCCGCGCCGCAACTGGAAGCAGACGCTGCTGTCCGACGGCTGGCTGATCGTGCGCCACCCGGAGCTCGAGGCCACCATGCGGATCGCCGACGCGGTGGGGACGGACCTGCAGATGTATGCGGGGTGAGGAAGGGCCTGTACCGAGCCTGCGAGGAACCTCGACACTAGCCCTCGCAGGAGTCACCGGGTGACGAGCGGACACGAGGGCTCGAGCGCTTGAACGGCGCGCAACCGGGCGCCGGCGGCTCATGGCGCGAGGTGCTGGCGGTCTATCTGCAGCTGGGGCTGACCTCGTTCGGTGGACCGATAGCCCACCTGGCCTACTTCCACCGCGAGCTGGTGGCCAGGCGGAGGTGGGTCGCCGATTCCGAGTACGGCCAGCTGCTCGCCCTTTGCCAGTTCCTGCCCGGCCCGGCCAGCAGCCAGCTCGGCTTCAGCCTGGGGCTGCTGCGCGCCGGCTGGCGCGGAGCGCTGGCGGCCTTCGTCGCCTTCACCCTGCCCTCGGCGCTCCTGCTGTTCGGCTTCGCGCTACTGCTGCCGCGCATCTCCGGAGCGGTGGGCACCGCCGCTCTGCACGGTCTCAAGCTGGTCGCCCTGGCGGTGGTGGCGCACGGCGTGCTGACGATGAGCCGGCGGCTCTGCCCCGACCGCCAGCGGCTGACCATCGC
>JBFGNS010000011.1:0-46555 GCA_041574955.1 Thermoanaerobaculia bacterium
CAACGGCGACTTCACCTCGGCCGTCTCCCGCAACACGCTCTCGAGCATCGATTTCGACGTCACGGGCTGCGTCATGTTCACCGCCCCGGACCTCATCGTCGAGGCGCCGTCCACCGACGACCCCGCGGTGACGCCGGGCCAGGGTTTCACCCTCTCCGCCACCGTCAGGAATCAGGGGGGCCGGGCGTGCGACGTCTCGACGCTGACCTGGTACCGCTCCGACGACAACGCCGTGATCTCGACCTTCGACACCGAGATCGGCACCGACGCCGTCGGTCTGCTGCTGGCCGGCGAGACGTCGCCCGAGAGCCTGGCCACTTCGATCCCGAGCGAGGGCACCTACTGGCTCGGCGCCTGCATCGACCCGATCCACGGCGAGTCGCTGCCCAACAACCAGTGCTCGACCGGCGTCAAGGTCGTGGTCGGCCAGTCGTGCGGCGCGGTGACGGTCGCCGACCTGACCGTCGCCAGCATGACCACCTTCCAGGCGTGCGGCGAGCTGACCGGCGGGCCGGCGCTCGAGGTCACCACGCCGCTCGGCGCCGCCTTCTACGGCGGCGAGACGGTGCGCTTCGTCGACGGTTTCAGCGTGGCGGCCGGCGCCGAGATGACGGCCGGCGTCTGCGGCCAGAACCTGTGCGCCGCCGGGGCCGAGACGCTGGCGGCGAGCTGCCACCCGTGCGTGCAGAGCGTCTGTGCGGTGGACCCGGTCTGCTGCACCGATCCGTGGGATGCCGAGTGCGTGGAGCTGGTGCAGAGCGCCTGCGAGCTGGTCTGCCCCTAGCTCGGCAGGCTGCCGGCGGGCCGCCAGCCGGCGCCGCGAGGGCTCGGCTCGCCCGGTTGCGGCGCCGGGCGCTCCACGCGGTAGATCCCGGTCCGCCTCATGCCGGTGCCGCCGCGCCCCGGTAGTTGAAGCTGGCGGGCCGCCAGCCGGGGAGGTACGCCGTCTCGAGGTCGAGCAGCCGGAAGCCGCCCGCCGCGATCAGCGCCGGGATCTCCCGGTTCAGGTTGCAGCCGCCGCCGAGCCGGCGCCACAGCGGGTTGACGCGGTCCTGCCACCGCCGCACGCCGGGGTCGGGCGCCGCGCCGTGCTCGCAGAACAGCAGCTCGCCACCCGGCGCCAGCACCCGGGCCATCAGCCGGAGCGCGCCCACGGGGTCGGCGAGCGAGCACAGGGTATAGGTCACGACCACCGTGTCCACGCTGCCGTCGGCGAGCGGCGTCTCCTCGACCGGCGACTCGAGCAGCTCCACCGTGAATGGAGCCGCCGCCGCCTGCCGTGCGGCCATCACGCGCAGCTCGGGCGACGGCTCGAGCCCCCACAACCGGCTGACGCGGCGGGCGTCGTAGAACGGCAGGTTGAGCCCAGAGCCCAGACCGACCTCGAGCACACGTCCACGGGCGCGCGGAACCACCTTTTCGCGCTGCCGGCCGACTGGCTTGCTGCCGCAGGCGAGGTGGATGATGCGCGGCAGGAGGTGACGCTGATACCAGCCCATCGGCGAGCCCACGGTCATTGTAGCGGGTGCCTCTCGCCCCAGCCGGCGGCTCATGCCGTCGCTTCCCGAGCTGTCCCGTGGGGTGGTGCCTGTCTCTCTCGCGGCGGTGTGGGCGCGACTGTTAGGCTGGCGCTGTCTCTGTCGAGCGGTTTTCACTCTCCGGGCGTCGACGCCGGGGTAAAGCAAGCCGACCGCCGTGCGGTGCCTCGCCGCCCGTCGCGCTGCAGGAACACGACCAAGGAGGCCACGACATGACAGCCCTCGATCCCGTGGCGCACTGGAGCGGAATCCGGCGGGTGTTCGCCGCCGCCTTCTCGAGCAGCTTCCACTTTGCCATCGCCACCGTGGGGAGCGACGGCGAACCGTGGGTCACGCCGATCGGCTCGGTGCTGCTCACCGAGCCGGGGCGCGGTTTCTATTTCGAGGAGTTCCCTACCCGTCTGCCGCGCAACCTGCGGCGCGACCCGCGGGTGGTGATCCTCGGCGTCAACAGCAGCCGCCTGTTCTGGTTGCGGGCGCTGTTCCGGGGGCGGTTCCCGGCGCCGCCGGCCATCCGGCTGCGCGGTCGCGTCGTCGGCGCGCCGCGGGATGCCACCGACCGTGAGCTGGCCCTGTGGCAGCGGCGGGTGCGGGTGCTGCGCGCCCTGCGCGGCTACGACCTGCTGTGGGGACGTCTGCGCCGCGTGCGCGATCTCGAGATCGACGCCGCCGAGCCGGTGGTGATCGGCTCCATGACGGACGGCTTGTGGTCGGCGCGCTAGGCGTCGCGCGGCAGGGTTTCCACGCGACTCGGCGTCTCCAAGCTGCGGTGCGAAGCGGCGGTGACCGCGCGGCTCCGGCAAGCGGATGGCCGACCCCGTCTAGCCGCTTTCCCGCAGGGCGAGCAGCCGCGCCTGCTGGCTCTCCTCCAGCAGGTTCTTGAGCCGGATTGCGAGCGCCAGGTGGCGTTGCTTGATGCGGGCCTCGAGCTCCATCACCCGTCCGGCGGCGGCGAGCGCGGCGGCCTCGTCGACGCGCGGGCGGTCGAGCAGCCGCTTGAGCTCCTCGGCGTGCTCGGCCAGCTCCATCTGAGCCGGCAGGAACTCGGCCTGGGCGCGAGTGACCTCGCCGATCAGGGTGCGCCGCTGCTCCTGCGACAGGGCGATGGCGGTCTGGTGGCGGATGATCTCCTCGGGAGCGAACAGCCGGCCGGCGAACGGGTCGTCTCGGGCGGCGGGCGGGGCGGTCTGGGCGGCGGCGGCCGCTACCAGCAGGCCGCCGAGGGCGAGGGTGGCGAGAACGGTTCTCATGGCGTCATCTCCTGTGGGAATCCGGCGGATCGGAGCCGGGTGGGGTGGGATCGACAAGACCGGGCGCGGACGGGCCGGCATCGAAGTGGCCGCCTGCGGGATCGAGGAGCTCGGGTGCGAGAGCCCACGGCTCGGGGGCGGCGAGAGGCCACTCCGCCGGCGCCTCGAGCCACTCGCGGCCGGGGGTGGCGAGCAGGAAGTCGAGCGGCGCCTGCCAGTCGTCGAGCGCGGCGGCGATGGTCAGCGCGCGGTCGAGCTCGCTGCCGCGGTGGCCGCCCACCGTCCACAGGGCGGCGGTGACGGTCAGCGCCAGCGCGACGGCGGCGGCGGCGAGCCCGCGGCCGGCGCGGTAGCGGGTGGGCGGCCGGCGGGCGGCAGCCGCCCGCGCCCAGACGCGCCCGAACGCCGGCGTGCGCCGGCGGGTCGCTCGATGGGCCTCGGTCAGGACGCCCTTGAGGAGCTCGCGCTCGCGCCGCTCTTCATTCATCGTCATTCTCCGGTGTCAGGGCCGCCAGCAACCTGGTCTTGCCGCGGGCGTAGTGGACGCGCGCCGAGCCGACTCCGATGGCCAGCACCGCCGCCGCCTCGGCGACCGTCAGGTCGTGGTAGAAGACCAGCTCGAGCACCTGCCGCTGGCGTCGGCTCAGGCGGCCGAGGGCGGCGCGTATCCTCCGGGCGCGCTCGCCGACTGCCGCCTCGTGGTGCGGGCCGGCGGAGTCGGCGCGCACCTCCCGTGCACCGGCCTCGCGCCGGCGCCAGAGGAGCAGCTTCGCCTGCCGCAGCCGCCGGCGCCGGGCGCGCTCGACGGCCGTCCTGCGCACCACCGAGAAGAACCAGGTCTTGAGCGACGAGCGGCCGGCGAAGCGGGCGCGACGCTCGAGCACCTTGAGGTACGCACTCTGCAGCACCTCCTCGGCCTCGGCCGGGTCGCCGTGGCAGCAGACCACGGCCCAGGCGAAGCTCGCTGGATGGAGCTGCTCCAGGCCGCGCTGGACGTCTTCGGCCGCCATCGGCCGAGCCAGTGTAGCCGTCGCCGGCACTGTGCTGGTCAGGGGTGGACACCGGTGGCGTGCAGCCGGAAGACGACGCTGGGGTCCGACGGGTCGATCTCGGTGCGGACGAACAGCACGCCGGTCGACGACGCCGGGTCGTAGGCGCACAGGCCCGGCCCGAGCCCGGAGCTGTCGGACGAGCGGAGGTCGGCGCGCACCACCGGCCGGCCCGCCCGATCGCGGCGCAACCGGGGCGGATCGAGCGACTCGAGCTCGAGCGCCCGGCAGCCCAGGTGGCGCTCGCGCGGCCGCAGCCGCTTCGGGGTGACCAGCAGCAGCAGGCTGCCGTCGCGCGAGCGGGCCACGTCGGCCTGGGTCAGCACGTGGCCGCCGAGCCGCCGGGCGTCGCGGCTGGTGGTCAGCCGGCCGCGCCAGCTCCAATCGAGCTGGTCGATCGGCCCCCGGCCGTCGGTGGCGAAGACGCCGAGAAACTCGGCGGCCGCGTCGCGCACGCCGGTGCGCCGGTCGATCACCAGGCACTGGGCGACCAGGTAGAGGGTGCCGTCCAGCGCGTAGAGCGCCGGCTCGGTCCACAGCGAGCAGCGTGCCAGCGCGGGGTCGAGCGTCGACAGGTCGAGGTCGGGTCGCCAGGCCGGGTGGGTCAGCGGGGCGCCGAGCCGTGCCTCGCGGCCGCCCAGCCCGCGCGGCTGGCCGGCGCGCGACAGCCGGAAATGGACGCTGGCGGGGCGGCGGCCCTCCTCGCCGAAAGGCTGGAAGTAGCGCAGGTGGAGCCCGAACCAGCGGCTCCCCGCACCGCCGTCGAGCGGCGCCAGGGTCGAGACCTCGTGCACCGAGACCCCCGGGCCGCCCGGCGGCGCCGGGTCGAGCTCGCCGCGCGAGGCGGCGAGGCGCCGCTCGAACCGCCAGCTCGCGCCGCCGTCGGCGCTCGACGCCAGGTGGATGCTGACCGCCAGCTCGGGGCTCGGCCAGGGGTGGATGCCGAGGTAGGAGTAGGACAGCCAGAGGCGACCGGTGGCCGGGTCCCGGCGGATCGACGGGTCGCCGTAGCCACGGAACGGGCTCCAGCCGAGACCGGGCAGCTCGAACGGGGGATCGCCGGCGATCACCAGCTCGGGGCAGGAGGGGTCGTCGGCGCGGCAGTCGAGGCGCAGCGGCGGAGCGCCGGCGCTGGCCGTGGCGGAGAGCAGCAGCAGCGCCATCAGCGTTGCGAGCGGCGTGAGGTTGCGGGTCTGTGTCGGCGTCATGGCGGTCTCCTCGGGGGACGGCGCGTGGGCGCTGCGGGCGGTGTCGGGGGGTTGGTGCGGCGAGCGCGCCGGCCGTATGACAGCGGCACGCCGGCGGGGCGCGGAGCGGCGCTGGCGCCGTCTGCTCTACGGCGCACGGCGCGTCCCACGGTTCCGGCCCCAGCACCGCCGGCGTGCTGGTGGTGGCCGGCTGGCCGGGCGGCCACCCCGCGGGCCGGCTAGCGGACGATCGGACCGTTGCCGGCCGGGCTGCCGACGGTGTGGGAGCTCATCGGCCCGATCGAGACCGTTCTGCCCGCGATGGCCGGGGCCGACCGTCTACTGCCAGCAGCCGCCGCGGCGCGCGGCGAAGCCGTCGTCACGGGCCACCCGGGTGCTACAGCTCGCCCAGCAACCGGCGCCAGCGCTGCCAGGCCTGCTCACGCGCCCGACGGTTTTCCGGGCTGGCGTCGCCCCTCTCGCCGCTGCGCATGAAGCCGTGGCCGGCGCCGTCGTAGACCACCGGCTCGTAGGTCTTGCCGGCCGCGCGCATGCGCTCGGCGGTGGCCTCGACGGTGGCGGTGACCCGCGCGTCGTCTCCGCCATAGAAGCCGTACACCGGGCAGGAGATGCGCGCCAGCAGCTCGGGCTCCTCGGGGGCGGTGCCGTAGAACGGAAAGGCGGCGGCGAGGTCGTCGCGCTGGGTGGCGAACAGGAAGCTCTGCCGGCCGCCCCAGCAGAAGCCGCCGACGACCAGCCGGCCGTCGGCGGCCGGCAGCGTCTTGGCGTAGTCGGCGACGGCGTCGAGGTCGGCGGTCACCTGCTCCTGGACGAGCCGGTAGATGGCGTCGCGGGCGGCGTTGGAGTCGGGGAAGTCGCTGGTCTTGCCGCCGCCCGGCGCCATGCCGGACAGCAGGTCGGGGGCGAGCGCTATGTAGCCCGCCTCCGCCATCTGGTCGGCGACGCCACGCACCCAGTCGGTCAGGCCGCGGTTCTCGTGGATCAGGATCACCGCCGGTGCCTTGCGGTCGACCTCGGGGTAGACCACGAAGACCTGCACGCTTCTGCCGTCGCGCTCGACCGCGACCCACTCGTGGTGGCGGGGCGAGGCGTTCAGACGTTCGACCGAGGGGTCTTGCGCGGCGGCGGCTGCCGCCGCGACCATCCAGCCGGCGGTCAGGACGGGGATCCATGGAGATGGGCTGCTCATCATCGGCATTCCTCCCGGCTGGTTTCGGTGGGATTCTACCCGGCGGCGCCGCGCTCTCCGTCCACCCGGCCGCCCCAGGCCCGGCCTCGCACGGTCGCCGGGGAAGAAGGTCCGGCTAGACGACCCCGACAGCGTGCAACAGCACCGCGACGATGGCCAGCGGCACCAGGTAACGCAGGACCAGCAGCCAGGCGCGGTAAATGCGCTCGGGCACGCTGGTGCCGAACTCGGCACGGCGGACCGTGTCGTCCAGCCGCCAGGCGACGAACAGCGCCATGCCCAGCCCGCCGATCGGCATCAGCCAGTTGGAGGCCAGTCCCGAGACCAGGGTGAACCAGTCGGCGCCCAGGCGCTCGGCCATGCCGGCGCCGAACAGCCGGGTGCCACCGGTGAGCGCCGACGGCACCGCCAGCAGGGTGATCCCGCAGCCGGCGGTCAGCGTGGCGCGGCGCCGGCTCCAGCCGCGCTCGTCTACGAAGTAGGCGGTGGCCACCTCGAGCAGCGAGATGGCGCTGGTGAGGGCCGCGAACACCAGCAGGAAGAAGAACACCGCCGCCAGCAGGCTGCCGCCCGGCATCTGCGCGAACGCCGCCGGCAGGGTGCTGAAGATCAGCCCGGGTCCCTGCGCCGGCTCGAGGCCGAAGGCGAAGATCACCGGGAAGATCACCAGGCACGCGGCCAGCGCGATGAGGGTGTCGAACACCGTCACCACCACCGAGTCGCGAACGATGCGGGCGTCGGGTCCGAGGTAGCTGCCGTAGGTCAGCAGCCCCCCCATGCCGACGCTCAGGGTGAAGAAGGCGTGACCCAGCGCCTCCAGCACGCCGGCGGGGGTGAGCTCGCCGGCGTGCAGCCCGAAGACGAAACCGGCGCCCTCGACGAAGCCGGGCAGCGCAGCCGCGCGCCCCACCAGCACCAGCAGCAGGACGCCGAGGGCCGGCATCAGGATGCGCGACCAGCGCTCGAGTCCGCGGCGCACGCCGCCCGCCACCACGCCCATGGTGAGCGTCATGAACGCCACCACCCACAGCAGGTTGAGCGGAATGTCGGCGTTGACCGCGGCGAACGCCGCCTGTACCTCGGCCGCCGTGCGGCCCGCCAGTGAGCCGGTCACCGACAGGAAGGCGTAGTGCAGGGTCCAGCCGGCGACCACGGCGTAGAACGACAGGATCAGGTAGGCGGCCACCACCCCCATCCAGCCGAGCCCCGCCCACGGCGTCCTCTGGCCGGCCAGCCGGCGGAAGGCGGTGACGTTGGAGCGCCCGGCGGCGCGCCCGATCAGGATCTCGACGATCATGATCGGCAGCCCGACGAGCGCGATGCACACCAGGTAGATGAGCACGAACAGGCCGCCGCCGTTCTCGCCGGTGATGTAGGGGAACCGCCAGACGTTGCCCAGCCCGACGGCCGAGCCGCTGGCCGCCAGCACGAAGCCGACCCGGCTGGCCCAGGAGCCGCGGTCGCTCGCCGGGGCGGTCACGCCGCCGGTCTCCCGGGCGCGGCCGGCGGTCGCCGGTCGATCGATGGGGCGGGAGCGCCGCCGGGGTGGGCCATCAGCGGATGTAGCCCAGGGCGCGCAGGGTCTCGAGCGTCTCCTCGGACAGCTCGCGGTCGCGGCTTTCGGCCACCGGGGTGAACCGGTACTCGCTCAACCGGCGCAGCAGCCGGCGGGTGAGGTCGTGGCTGTCGCGGGCGATATCGTGCTGCGCCGCCGGATCGGCCGACAGGTCGTACAGCTCGGTGCGGCGCAGCCGGATGCCGCGCAGCTGGAACGACAGGCAGCGTGGGTCGTGGCCGACACCGAGCTCGAGCGGCGAGTCGCAGCCCGGGGTCTCGAGGACCACCTCGCGCCCGACCGCGGCGAGCGGCAGCTCGATCCGCACCGGCTGCCAGCCGGGGGTGGTGTCGAACGCCGCGACCTCTTCGCCGTCGCTGCGGACGCTCACCCGGCGCGGCACATGGAAGCTCTGCGCCTCGAACTCCAGCTCGGCGCGCGTGGCGTGGAAGCTGGTGGAGCCCAGCACCCAGGTGCCGCCGGGATCGGCCAGCGGCTCGAACAGGATCAGCTGGTAGACGGTGCCGTCCTGCTCGCGGAACAGCGCCCGCATCGAGTCGCGGTCGAGGTTCTCGCCGTAGGCCTCGTCGGCCAGCCGCGCGCTGGCGTCGGCCAGGTAGGGCATCAGGCTCCTGCCGGAGATCTCGGCCGGCGCTTCGACCCCGGCCAGCTCGCAGAGGGTGGGTGCCAGGTCGATCGCCTCGACCAGCGCCGGCACCCGCACTCCCCGCTCGAGGCCGGGGTGGACCACGATCAGCGGGATCGCGAGGTCCTCGGGGTAGACCTGGGTGTGCGCCAGCTTGCCGTGCTCGTAGAACGCCTCGCCGTGGTCGGAGGTGACGATCAGCGTCGTCTCGTCGGCCAGGCCGAGCTGCTCCACCCGCTGCCAGAACTGCGCCAGCACGTCGTCGACGTAGCGGATCGAGCCGTCGTAGCCGGCGACCAGCCAGTCGACGATCTCGGGGGTGACCGCCAGCTCGCCGCGGTTCGCCGCGCGCAGGTTCTGGCCGTTCGACGCGAAGGCGCCGGGCGGCGGCTCGCCGGACCAGAACATGCCGGCGTAGTCGGGCGGCGGGGTGTAGGGATCGTGGATCGAGTAGGTGTGGAGAAACAGGAAGAAGCGCTCGCCCTCCGCCAGCCCCTCGAGGAACTCCACCCCGCGGCGGAAGGTGCGCTCGACGTCGGTGTCGGCCTGGTAGCGCGTGTCGGTGAAACTCTCGAAGCCACGCGCGAAGCCGTAGCCGCCCGACATGAAGCCGCCCTCGGTGTGACCGGCGGTGCGCAGCCCGGCGGCGCGCAGCCGCTCGGGCACGGTCTCGATCGCCTCAGCCAGCACGGTCTCGGGCCGGAAGACGCCGTGCTCCTGCGGGTACAGGCCGGTGAAGATCGACAGGTGGGAGGCCAGCGTGGACGGGTACTGCGCCACCGCGCGCTCGAACACGGCGCCGCGCCCGGCCAGTGAATCGAGGAACGGGCTGGTGGGGCGCCGGTAGCCGTAGGTCCCCAGGTGATCGGGTCGCAGGGCGTCGAGCGAGATCAGGATCACCCCGCGCGTCGGCCCGGGCGCCTCGCCCGCCGGCGCCGGCGGGCGGCAGCCGGCGGCGGCCAGGCCGCAGGCCAGCAGGCCCGAGAGGATCCGGAGTTTGGTCATCGGCGAGCGGCGCGGCGAGCGGCGCGAGGCGGCGGGTAGGCTAGCATGGAGCCGCAGCGTCTCCCCGGCGCAACGCGATGAGAGGCAAGCTCCCATACGTTCTGGCGGTGTGCGTCGCGCTCGCCGCCTTGCCCGCCGCCGGCGGCGAGACCGACCAGTACCTCGCCTGGGGAGCGCCGATCGAGGACTCTGCCGAGGCGGTCAACGCCTACGTCAACCGCGGTTTCGAGAAGCGCCTGCAGCGGATCAACCGGCGTGGCGGCGAGCGGCTGGAGTGCGCCGACGTGCCGCCGCGGCTCTACCGCTACCTGTTCCACGGCCTGCTCAGCTCGCGGCTGCGCGACTTCCTGCACGACGATCCCAGCGTCGACCGGCACCCCGACGACGGCGTGCGCTACTGGCGCTACCTGCGCGACAGCGTGTTTCGCCAGCCGGCGTTCCCGTTCTTCATGCCGATGGCGCGCACCATCCGCATCGGCGAAGTGCGGATGGGCATCGACAAGATCAACCACGTGTTCGGCTTCGGCCGGCGCTACTACAACCACTACCTGCGCGCCCGGCGCAGCGGGGTCGACGAGCACGAGGCGGTGCGCCGCGCCGTGCTGTGGGGGCTCGGCATCGAGCGCTACTTCGTCGGCGGTCAGATCGACGGCATCCTGTCGTACGCCGATCTGGAGGCCAACTACCAGGGCATGCGGCTGGCGCGCGACCTGTGCGAGGCGCAGCCGCCGCACCTGGTCCAGGAGGACGGCCGCTGGCGGCTGGCGCGGCCGGTAGACCTGCGCGACTACGTCAACCCGCGGTTCGACGAGAGCTACAACCCGAACTTCTACATCTGGTGGCGCTGGCGGCAGGTGAAGCCGGAGCTGGAACGGGAGGTCTGCCCGCGCCTCGCCGAGCCGTGGGTGCGGCGGCAGTTCGCCGACTACCGCCGCGCCGATCGGCCGAGCGTCTCGGAACGGCTGTTGTGGAGCCACCTGCCTGCCGACCACCTCGAGGCGCGGGAGCGCCAGTCGCTGGCCGGCGTCTGCCCGCCGCGGCTGGTGCGGGCGCTCGGCACCGAGCCCCGTCCGACGCAGCTGTCGAGCCGCTAGTGGCGGTCTTCAGGCGCCGCCGGTGCGCTCGGCGATGAACTGTTCGATCGCCGCCGCCAGCACCGGCAGCGGCACCGAGCCGTTGGCCAGCACGGCGTCGTGGAAGGCGCGCACGTCGAACCGCTCGCCGAGCTCGGCCTCGGCCCGCCGCCGCAGCCTCTTGATCTCGAGCTCGCCCAGCTTGTAGGCCAGCGCCTGGCCCGGCCAGGAGATGTAGCGGTCGGTCTCGGTGCGGATCTCGTGCAGCGGCAGGGCGGTGTTGGCGGCCAGGAAGTCCATCGCCTGCTGCCGGCTCCAGCCCATGGCGTGCAGCCCGGTGTCGACGACCAGCCGGCAGGCGCGCCACATCTCGTAGGTCAGCCGCCCGAAGTTGCTGTACGGGTCGGTGTAGAAGCCGGCCTCGAGCCCCAGCCACTCGGAGTACAGCCCCCAGCCCTCGCCGAACGCCGAGATGTAGGAGAAGCGGCGGAAGTTCGGCAGCCCCTCGAGCTCGCGGTTGAGCGCGATCTGCAGGTGGTGGCCGGGCACCGCCTCGTGCAGGCTGAGCGCCTCCAGGTTGTAGAGCGGGCGGCTCGACAGGTTGTAGGTGTTGACCCAGTAGTAGCCCGGCTGGGTGCTCCCCAGCGGCGCGCCGACGTAGCGCCCGCTGGTGTACTTGGGGGCGATGTGGTCGGGCACCGGCGCCACGCCGTAGGGCAGCCGCGGCAGCTTGCCGAACAGCGCCGGCAGCTTGGCGTCCATCCGTTTGGCGATCCAGGAGGCCTCCTTGAGCAGCTCTTCCGGGGTTTCGGCGTAGAACCGCGGGTCGGTGCGGAGGAACTCCAGAAACTGGTCGAAGCTGCCCTCGAAGCCGGTTTCGGCGATAACCGCGTCCATCTCTGCGCGGATGCGCGCCACCTCGGCGACACCGATCTGGTGGATCTCCTCCGGCGTCAGCTCGAGAGTGGTGAAGTGGCGGATGAGGAAGCGGTAGTAGTCGCGCCCGCCGGGCAGCTCGGAGGCGCCGAGCGTCTGCCGGGTGGCCGGCAGGTACTCGCCGAGCATGAAGTCGAGAAACGCCCGGTAGCCGGCCACCGCGCCGTCGCGCACCGCCGCGGCGCCGGCCTCGCGCAACCGCGCGTGCTCGCCGGCGGGGACGCTGGCGGGCAGCTCGGCGAACGGCTGCCAGAAGACGCTCTGCTCGACGTCGTCGACGACGTGGGTGGCGATGGTCACCTCGTAGCCGTCGAGCACCACGCGCGGCAGAGTCATGCCGGTGGCGATACCCTCGCGCATCAGCGCCATCTGCTCGCCGGCGTAGCGCGGCCAGGCCGCCAGGCGGGCGATGTAGTTCTCGTAGTCCCGGACGGTCGCCAGCGGCACCTCCTCGGGCAGCCGGGCGAAGCCGACGTGAAAGCCCGAGTCGGCGTTGATCGGCATGCGGTAGCCGCCAAACCGGAAGTCGAGCACCCGGTCCTCCAGCTGGCGGCGGAAGATGGCGGCGCTCACCCGGTCGCTGTCCGACAGCGCCGTGTGGTCGATCGCCGCCAGCTCGTCGAGCATCGACTGCCACAACGCTACCCGGCGCTCGAGATCGGCTTTGGAGCGCGACGGCAGCAGATGGTCGTACTCGTGGCGGCCGACCGAGGTGGCGAACAGCGGGTTCTCGCGCAGCCGCATCTCCCATTCGCGCGCGAACAGCTCGTGCAACCGGGGCGCGGCATCGGATTCCGCGGCATCGGCGTGGGCGGCGAGCGGGATCGCCAGCAGCAGGATCAGGCACAGGGTGGTCGTCTGGCGCGGCATCGGCGGCCTCCTCGCTGGTTGTGGGGCCGGGCGGCGCGACCGTCCCGGCGGCCGGATATGGTAGCCGATGAATAGCCCGGCCGCCCGGGCCGTACTGTCCTACGTGAACGCCGCCATGGCCATCGAAGCGCCTCTGGCAGCCACCGCCAGCGAGTCCGAGCTGGTGGCTCAGGCACGCGCCGGCGCCGCGCCGGCGCGCGAGGAGCTGGCCCGCCGCCACCGCGAGTCGGCCTACCTGCTGGGGCTGCACCTGACCGGCAACCGCGAGGACGCGCTCGACGTCGCGCAGGACGCGCTGCTGCGGTTCTTCGGCGCGCTCGACCGCTTCGACGAGCGGCGGCCGGTGCGGCCCTACCTGCTGCGCATCGTGCGCAACCGGGTGGCCGACCTGTGGCGCAGCCGGCGGGTGCGCCGTGCCGAGTCGCTGGACGACGCCGACCTGTCGCGCCAGATCGCCGACCAGCGGCCGGGCCCCGAGGAGACGGCGCGCCAGGCCGAGCTGCGGCGGCGCGTGTGGCAGGCTCTGTCGCGGCTGCCGGCCGCCAAGCGGGAGATCCTGGTGCTGCGCGACTTCCACGATCTGGCCTACGCCGAGATCGCCAGGGTCCTGGACATCCCGATCGGCACGGTCATGTCGCGGCTGCACGCTGCCCGCCGGGCGCTGCGCGAGCTGCTCGCCGGCGACGCGCCGGCGGCTGGAGGAGGTGGCTGATGTCTACCGGTTGCGACCGCAGCTTCGAAGAGGCCCTGCTGACCGGCTACCTCGACGGCATGCTGACCCAGGGCGACCGGCAGCGGGTGGCGGTCCATCTCGAGGACTGCCAGATCTGCCGCCGGACAGTCGAGCAGATGCGTGAACTGAGGGAGGCTACGATGACGACGAGATTCGCAACGCCACCGGACGACCAGTGGAACGAGGCGCCGCGCGGCGCCGCCAGCCGGCTGAGCTTCGGCCTCGGCTGGCTGGTGCTGGTGGTGTGGGTGGTGGGCGTCACCGGCTTTGCGCTCGGCCAGCTGTGGAGCAGCCCCGAGAGCCTGATCGAGAAGCTGCTGGTCTTCGGCGGCGTCAGCGGGGTGGTTCTGCTGTTCCTGTCGGTCTTGATCGACCGGCTCAAGACGATGTCGAGCGACCGCTACCGCGGGGTCGAGAAGTGACGCGGCGTGCGTGGGGCGAGTGCGCGGGCAACGGCCATCGGCCAGAAAGGAGGGGGGTGAAGCAATGATCGTCTCGACCACGGGGTCCATCTCCGGCAAGCGGATCGTCCGCACCATCGGACTGGTGCGCGGCAACACCATCCGGGCGCGGCACATCGGGCGCGACATCACGGCGACGCTGCGCAACATCGTCGGCGGCGAGATCGCCGAGTACACCAAGCTGTTCGCCGAGGCGCGCGAGCAGGCGATCGACCGGATGGTGGAGGAGGCGACCGGCCTGGGCGCCAACGCCATCGTCGAGGTGCGCTTCTCCACCTCGATGGTGATGAGCGCCGCCGCCGAGCTGCTGGCCTACGGTACCGCGGTGGTGGTGGAGCCGGAGTAGCGCTGGCCCGGCGCGCCCGGCGCGCTCCGCTGGGGCGTGAGACAATCGGGTCGGTCCCGATCCGATGAAGGCAGTCATCGTCACCTCACGGCTGGGGTACGGCCACACGCGCGCCGGCGAGGCGGTCGCCGCGGCGCTCAACCGGCTCGACGGCGGTGCCGAGGTCGAGATGCTGGACTTCTGGTCTCTGATGGCGCCGAAGGTGTCGGCGGCGCTCAAGGCCACCTACCTGCGCCTGGTGTCCGAGGACCCCGAGGCGTACGAGCGGCTGTACCAGATCACCGAGCTGGAGTGGCAGGAGTGCTTCCGCTCGGGGCGGCTGCCGCCGCCGCTCGACGAGCTGGCGCGCGACCTGGTCGCCGGACAGTTCCCGGAGGCGGGTAGCCGGCTGCCGCTCGGCGGCGTCGAGACGCTCGACGAGACGCTGTTCGTGGCGCTGCTGCGCAGGTTCCTGGCGGAGCGCCAGCGGGCGCCGGGGCGGGTGATCGGCTGGGGCCTGGCGCTCGGCCTGCGCGCCCTGCTGATGGCGCGGCTGCTGCATCGGCTGGAAGCGTCGGCGCCCGACGCGCTGATCGCCACCCAGATGCTGCCCGCCACCCTGCTGAGCTACATCCGCGACAACGGCGAGCTGGTCGAGGTGCCCTCGTTCGGTGTGCTGACCGACTACGGAGTGCACGACTTCTGGGCTCGCTCGGGCCTCGACTGGCTGTGCGTGCCGCACCCCGACCTGGCGGAGGTGCTGGCGGAGCGCGAGGCGGTCGGCTCGCGGGTGGTGACCACCGGCATGCCGCTGATGCCGGAGTTCGCCGAGCCGCCGGAGCCGGCGGCGGCCCGCCGCGCGCTCGGCCTGGCGGCCGGCCGGCCGACCCTGCTGGTGACCGGCGGCGCCTACGGCATCGGCGTGCGCGAGACCCTCGAGCGGCTGCTGGCGGCCGATCCCGGCTGGCAGATCGTGGCCACCACCGGCGGCGGCGACGAGCGGCTCGACCGCCTGGCCGGCGATCACTCCGGGCGCCTGTTGATGCTCGACTGGTGCCAGGACATGGCGCGGGTCATGCGCGCTGCCGATCTGGTGGTGGGCAAGCCCGGCGGTCTGACGGTGAGCGAGGCGATGGCCTGCGGCAGGCCGTTCTTCGCCGCCTGCTCGCTGGCCGGCCAGGAGGGTCACAACGTGCGGTTCCTCGAGCGTCACGGCGCCGGCCGCCTGGTCGAGTCGGAGCGGCTGGTCGACACTCTGCAAGGCGTCCTGGCCGACGGCGAGCGGCTGGCGCGCATGCAGCGGCGGGCGCTGGCCGCGGGCCGGCGCGACGGCGCGGCGCGCATCGCCCGGCTGGTTGCCGAGGTGCGCGACGCGGGTCGACCGGCCGCCAGGCGGGCGGCACCCTGAGCCGGGCGGCGTGGCGGCTCGCCGCGCGCTTCTACCGCGTCGTCGACCGGGTGTACCGGCGGCTGCACCGCCTCGAGCCGGTCGGCCGGCTGCTGTGGATCGGGCGCTCGGTCTACCACGGGCCGCGCCGTACGCTGGCCGACGGCACGGTGGTGGAGCCCGGCGCCCGGATCGGCACCCTGCACTTCGACAACCAGTTCCTGGGCGACGAGAGCGGCGCCGCGGAGTCGGCCGCCGCCAGCGGCATCCGCTTCGCCAGGAGCTTCTTCCCGGCGTTCCGGGAGCTGGCCCGGCGCGCCGACCAGGATCCCGGCTGGCGGAGCGTCGCCGCGTTCCGCGGCGTCGGCTGGTTTCCGCCCCACGGCGAGAAGTTCGGTTTCGAGTACCAGCGGCTTCCCGACGGCGCGCGCACCCGCTGGCTGCGCTGGCACATCGCCAACCTGGTCTCGGCCTACAACCCGGCGGCGGGGCGGCGGGAGCGCGCCCGGCTGTGGCCGATGGAGATCTGGCTGTCGCGCCGGCGGCTGCTCGACAGCTTCCGCCGCAGCGCGGGCAGGCGATGATCACCGCCCTGGCGCTGTTCGCCATCGGCTGCGTCGCCGGCGTGCTCAACGTGGTGGCCGGCGGCGGCTCGTTTCTCACCCTGCCGGTGCTGCTGTTCCTCGGCCTGCCCGCGGCGGTCGCCAACGGCACCAACCGGGTCGGCATCCTGGTGCAGAACCTGGGCGCGGTATGGAGCTTCCGCCGCGACGGGGTGCTCGAGCCGCGGGCGCTCGTCTGGGCGGCGCTGCCGGCCACCGCCGGCGCCGCGCTCGGCGCCTGGCTGGCGCTCGACGTCGGCGAGCTGGCCTTCCGGCGGCTGCTGGCGGTGGTCATGGTGCTGCTGTCGGTAGCCTCGCTGTGGCGGCCGCGGCCGGCGGCCGGCAGCCGGCCCGGGATCGGCAGCGCGCTGGCCTTCCTGCTGGTGGGGTTGTACGGCGGCTTCATCCAGGCCGGCGTCGGGTTCCTGGCGCTGGCGGTGACCAGCGCCGCCGGTCTCGACCTGGTGCGCGGCAACGCGGTCAAGGTGCTGTCGGTGCTGTGCTGGACGGTGGTGGCGCTGGCGGTGTTCGCCGCCGCCGGCAGCGTCGACTGGGGCCTGGGCGCGGCGCTCGCCGGGGGCATGGTGGTGGGGGGAGTGGCGGGGGCGCGGCTGACCGTGCGCGGCGGCGACCGCTGGCTTCGATGGGTGGTGACAGGGGTGGCGGTGCTGTTCGCGGTCGCGCTGTGGGTGGGCGTCGGCTTGTAGGGCGACGGCGTGAGAGGATCGCCCGGTGCGGCGGGTGGCCGAAGCGCTGTTGATCGTGCTGGCGGCGGCGCTGTTCACGGCCGCCGTGCTGCCCCCGGGAGCTCTGGCCGGCGCCGCGCCGGCCGGCGAGCCGGCGGCCCTGCTGTTGCCGCTCGACGACGCCTACATCTTCGTGAGGTTCGCGCAGCAGTTCGCCCGCGGACGGCCGTTCGAGTGGGCCGACGGCCAGCGCTCGAGCGGCGCCACGTCGCTCGCCTACCTCGGCCTGCTGCTGCCCGGGCAGGCGCTCGGCGGCGGCTTGGCGGCCTGGGAGCGGTGGTCGCGGTGGGTCGGTCTGGCGAGCCTGGCGCTGCTCGGGCTGGCCGCGGCGTGGCTGCTGCGTGAGCTGGCGCTGCCGCCACCCTGGCCGCTCGCCGGAGCGCTGTGCGTGGTGCTGTCGGGTCCGGTCGGCTGGGGCGCCCTGGCGGGCATGGAGAGCGCTCTGAACGCCGCCGCGGTGGTGCTGGCGGCGGCCTGCTGGGCGCGGCTGGCGCCGGGCCCGCCGTCGTCTGCCGGTGCCCTGGCCGCGGCCGCGCTGTCGGCCGCCGTCCTACCGTGGGTCCGGCCGGAGAACCTGGTGCTGTCGCTGGCCGCAGCCGGCGCGGTCCTGACGCTGCCGGCCTGGCGCGGCCGCCGCTGGCTGGCGGTGCCGGTGGTGCTGCCGGCGGGCCTGCTGCTGGCGCTCAACCTGTGGCTGACCGGCGACCCGCGGCCGGCCGGCTCGATCGTCAAGTCGATCACCGAGTTCGCCTTCGTCGACCCGACGACGCTGGCCGCGCTGTACGGCCTCAACCTGGTGCGCAAGCTGCTGCCGGTCTATCTCGGCACCGCCGGCGAGCTGCTGTGGCTGCCGGCCGGCTGGCTGGCGCTGGCCGGGGCGGGGTGGGCGGTGGCCGGCGCGCTGCGCGGTCGTGAGGCTTGCCGGCGGGCGGCGCCGGCGGCTGCCGCCTGGGCGCTGCTGGCGCTGGTGGCGCCACTGTCTGCGGTGCTCGACTGGCAGCTCATGCGCCACCACCACGCCGGTCTCGCTCTCGCCTGGCTGCTGGCGCTGTGGCTCGCGGCGCGCCTCTTCGAGCGGCTGCGCAGCCGTCGGGGTTGGAGCACCGGGACCCGCTGGGCGGCGCTTGCGCTGCCCGCCCTGCTGCTGGCGGCGTTGCCGTTGTGGCGCACGCTCTACGCCCACAGCCAGGGGGTGGTCCAGCGCCGCCACGGGCCGGCGGCCGCTTGGCTGGCGGCGCAGCGGCCCAAGCCGCTGCTGCTGGTCAACGACGCCGGCTTCCTGATGGTGCACCACGACGGGCCGGCGATCGACGCGCTCGGTCTCGGCACGCCGGCGATGGCGCGGCCGGCGCGGCACGGACCGGGGGCGATGGCCGAGGCGTTGGGCCGGCTCGAGCTGCCGCCGGCGGTGGCGGCGGTCAACCTGGACTCGTTCCGCCTTCCCGAGCTGCTCGGCCGCCGGCTGCTGCCGCCGCCGGCGTACCCCTCGGACACCGTGCTGGCCGAGGTGCGGGCGGAGCTGTTGGCCAGGACCCGGCTGAGCGCCCCCGGACTCGACTTCGCCCATCTGGCGGACGAGCGGCGCTGGGCGGCGCGCTGGACGGTCGAGCCGAGCCCGCTCGACGCCAGCTTTGCGGTGGTGCACGGCGACGGCGGCGCGACGCTCGACGGCTGCCGCCCGGTGCCGGACCGGCTGGCCTGGCGGATGCCGCCGTCGGCGACGGGCGGCGTGGCGCGGGTGTTCGCGCCGCCGGCGGCCGACACCCGGGTGGAGCTGCTGAGCGCCGGCGGCGCGCGGCTGGCGGCGGCCGCCATCGGCGCCGGCGCGGTCGCCGAGCTGCGGTTCGAGGGAGCTGCGGGCGGCGCCGAGCTCGCCCGGCTCGGCGGCGGGCTGCCTTGCCTCGAGTCGGTCGTGTTCGCGGGCGCCGGGCGGCCGGCCCCGACGGCTCAGGCGCCGCGGTAGAGGCCGAGGGCGCGGAACAGCCGCGCCGCCACCCACAGCGGCCCCACCATGGTGTGCACCAGGTTACGGTGGAACGCCGGCGCGTGGCCCTCGAACAGGTAGTGGCCGACGTACTGCAGGGCGACGCCGGCGGCCAGCAGCGGCCACAGCCAGACCGACGGCAGCTGGGAGCCGGCGAGCCCGAGCGCCGCCAGCAGCACGCCGGTGCCCACCGCCAGCCCCGGGTGCCAGCGCAGGTAGGCGACGGTCAGCGCCACCGCCACCGCCAGCCCCAGGTTGAGCCAGCCGGCCGCCGGCGCGCCGGGCGCCGTGACCTTCCAGGCCAGCCCGAGCAGCGCGAAGGCGATGGTCGGGATGCCCAGGTAGTGGGTGGCCTTGTTGCGCGCGTCGCGGTGGTGCGCCGCGTAGTCGCCGAACAGCTGGTCGAGGCGGCTCATCGGGATGAGTCTAGCCTGACCGTCTCAGCGAGCCGCTCGGCGGGTCAGGCTGGCCTGCGGCGCCTATACTCGCGCTGCTGCGGGCAGCCGAGCGCCGCAGGGCGAAGGTCATGGGGCGTGTCGAGCAGATCTGGCTGAAGCGCCTACGGCGCGGGCCGATGGATCCGCGCCGGCGGGCGGTGGCGGTGGCGGGCCGCGGCCTCGACGGCAACGCCAACCAGGGCGGCAAGCGTCAGGTCACCGTGATCTCGGCCGACGCCTGGCGAGCTGTCGAGCGCGAGCTGGGTGGTGCCGTCGATCCCGTGCTGCGGCGGGCCAACCTGCTGGTGAGCGGGGTCGAGCTCGCCGGCTCCCGCGGGCGGCTGCTCAGGGTGGGTGGCTGCCGGCTGTTGATCCACGGCGAGCTCCGGCCGTGCCGCCAGATGGAGGAGTCGCGCGGCGGCCTGCAGGCGGCCCTGTCCCGCGACTGGCGGGGCGGCGTCTACGGCGAGGTGGTCGAGGGCGGCGAGCTGGCGGTCGGCGACGAGGTGGCGTGGGAGCCCGAGCCGCCGGCCGCGATGCGGTAGAGGTGCTTGGCGGTGCGCAGGTAGAAGCTGCCGTCGGAGGCCGCGATCGACGACAGCGTGTACTCGCCGAGGTCGTTCTCGGCCAGCAGCTCGAACCGGTCGCCGGCGGCCAGCACGCTGGTCAGCCCGGCCTCGCTGGTGACGTACAGCCGGCCGTCGGCGACCAGCGGCGAGGCGCTGTAGGAGCCCGACCTGACCCGCTCGGGACCCCATACCGGCTCGCCGGTGGCGGCGTCGAGCGCCCACACGATGCCGCTGTCGCTGAGCACGAACAGCCGGTCGCCGGCCAGCGCCGGCGTCGGCACGTCGGGTCCGCGGTCCATCGACCACAGCCGGCGGGGGGCGCCGCGATCGGCCTCGGCGGCGAGCGCCAGCAGCGGGTTGACCCGTGACGGCACGAAGACCCGGCCGCCCTCGGCCACCGGCGAGGCGACCACCCGCTGCATCGGGTTGGCCGACGGGTTGAGCCCGGGCAGGCGCCACAGCTCGGCGCCGGTGGCCGGATCGTGGCCGGTGACGTAGTCGGCGCCGGTGATCACGATCTCCCGCCGCTCGCCACGCTCGAGCAGCGCCGGCGTGGTGTAGGCGTCGGGCGCCTCGCGCGGCGCGTCGGTCGGCCGCTCCACCCGCCACGCCGTCTCGCCGCTCGCCGTGTCGAGCGCCAGGACGTACGACGGATCGTCGGTGAAGAAGCCGTGCAGCACCTGCACCACCAGCCGGTCGCCCACCAGCAGGGGCGACGACGAGTAGCCGTGCAGGATGCCGAACTTGCCGTAGTCGCGCTGCAGGTCGCGCGACCACAGCTCGCCGCCGGCGAGATCGAACGCCTTGATGACGCCGGTGCCGGTCACCGTCCACACCGCGTTGCCGTCGGTCACCGGCGACGGCGACGACAGGTTGCCCTTGCGCTTGCTCTCGTTGCCGGTGCCGAGCAGCCGCCGCCACTCGACGCCGCCGTCGGCGGTGTCGACGCACCACAGCTCGAGCTGGTCGCCGTCGGCGACGTTGAGGAACAGCCGCTCGCCCCACACGATCGGCGTCGAGCCGCTGAGGTCGGGCAGCGGCAGCTGCCAGACGACGTTGTGCTCACGCGACCAGGAAAGCGGTGCCGGGTCACGGCTGACGCCGTTGCGCTCGGGGCCGCGCCAGTGCGGCCAGTTGTCGGCGGCGGCGGGGGCGGCGAAAGCGGCCAGCAGGGCGACGGCGGCTGGGATGCGGGACATGGCGGCTCCTGTCGTCTTGGATTCGGTGCGGCCATTCTGCCAGAGGTCGCCGGGCCGCGCGGCGCGGCGGCTGGAACTCGGGCCGGCGCTTCGCTAGGCTCGAGCGCGGTGAGCGGTCCACGGTCCCCGTTGCTGCGGCTGACGGTCGCGGTGCTGCTGGCGGCGGCCGGCTTCGTCGCCGGCCTCGGCTGGCGCGACCTGGTGGCCCAGACCCGGCAGCCGGCGGCGCGCCCACGGCCGGTGACGCCGCGCGGCGACCTCGGGCCGGAGGAGCGGGCGACGGTCGAGCTGTTCGGCCGGGTGAGCCCGTCGGTGGCCTACATCACCTCGATCAGCCGCCGCCGCGACCTGTTCTCGCTCAACGTCTACGAGATCCCGAGCGGCACCGGCTCGGGCTTCCTGTGGGACGAGCAGGGCCACGTGGTGACCAACTTCCACGTCATCCGGGCCTCCAGCCGCGCCCAGGTGACGCTCGCCGACCAGTCGACCTGGGACGCCACCGTGGTCGGCGTGGCGCCCGAGAAGGACCTCGCTGTGCTGCGCATCGAGGCACCGCGCGAGCTGCTCGCGCCGGTGGCGGTGGGCAGCTCGCGCGATCTACAGGTGGGCCAGAAGGTGTTCGCCGTCGGCAACCCGTTCGGCCTCGACCAGAGCCTCACCACCGGGGTCATCAGCGCGCTCGGCCGCGAGATCGAGTCGCTCGCCGGGCTGCCGATCCGCGACGTGATCCAGACCGACGCGGCGATCAACCCCGGCAACTCGGGCGGCCCGCTGATGGACAGCGCCGGGCGGCTGATCGGAGTCAACACCGCCATCGTCAGTCCGTCGGGCGCCTACGCCGGCATCGGCTTCGCCATCCCGGTGGACACGGTCAACTGGGTGGTGCCGGAGCTGATAGCGCGCGGCCGGCTGGAGCGACCCACCCTGGGCGTCGAGCTGGCGTCGGCGCAGGTCATGGCGCGGCTCGGGCGGGAGGGGGCGCTGGTGCTGCGGGTCCTGCGCGGCACCGGGGCCGAGCGCGCCGGGCTGCGCGGCACCTACCGCGACGGCCGCGGCCGGGTGGAGCTGGGCGACGTCATCGTCGCGGTCGACGGCCAGCCGGTCACCAGCCGGTACGATCTCGTGCTACTGCTCGAGAGGTACCGTACCGGCGACACCGTGACGGTCGCGGTGGAGCGCGACGGGCGGCGCCAGGAGCTGGCCGTGGTGCTCGACCCCCCCGACCGGTAGGCGGCCGGCCGGCCGAGGAGCACGCCGCGGCAGTGCTCGTTTGCGACCGCACCGGGTCTTGCCGGAGCGGCGGTGCCGCCGCCTGCCCGACAACAGCCGTCGGCCTGAACCACCTATACGGAGACGGAGAGGTCCGCGGTCGTCGTCGGCTGCCCCGGCCGGCTGTCCGAAAACCGGGCACGGCGGGAACTACACAAGGGAAGGAGGTGACGCAAGAGATGATTGTCAAGACATCGCTCCGCGCCGGCGAGGGCGCCACGCTGACGGCCGACGGCTAGTCGCGCGGCGAGCAACCGGCAGACAGCAGGACCCGGCGGCCGCGCCCGGCGCGGCCATGGACACGTGTATCCGGCGAGTGGTAGCCTTGCGCGGTTCGTCCGAGTAGCGTGTCCCACGAAGCGAGACAGGAGGGCTCCTACGAGGAGCTGTTGCGCGGCATGCAGCCCCGCTTCGCGCAGGTGCTCGCCCGCTTCAAGATCCCGCCGCAGGACGCCGAAGACCTGCTGCAGCAGACGCTGCTGGCGTTCGTGCGCAAGGAGGCGTCGGTGCGTGTGCCGGAGACCTGGCTGGTCGGTACGCTGCGCAACCGTTGCCTGAAGTACTGGCGGGCGCGACGCCGCTCGCTGTACACCGCCATCGACTCGGCGGTGCTCGAGGCGGTGGCGGCGGAAGAGCGGCCCGCGCAGCACCTGGCGGATCTGCAGCGCGATCTCAACGCCGCGGTCGGCCGCCTCAGGCCGCGCTGCCGGTCGATCCTCAGGCTGCGTTACGGCCTCGGCTGCAAGCCGCGAGAGACTGCCCGGCGGCTGGGCTACCGGGAGTCCAGCATCTACAAGCTGGTGGAGCGCTGCCTGGCCGCGCTCTCCAACCAGCTCATCGACACACCGGGATCCCGTGCCTGCTGATCGGCACCTCGACCGCCGGACGTTGCGCCGTTTCGTCGAGGGCACCTTGCCCGCGGCGGGCGCCGCCGAGGTGGTGCGCCACCTGCTGAGCGGCTGCGACGGCTGCCGGCGCCTCGCCGCCCGCGGCTGGCGGCCGCAACCGGTCGATGCGGCGCGTCTCGACTCCGTACTTGGCCGCGTCGCCGACCGCATGGCCAGCGAGCGCGCGCGGGTCGAGCGCGAGCGGCGACGGGCCGGCATCCTGCTGGCCGAGCTCGACGCCATGCCCTACCCGCGCCGGCTGCTGATGCTGCTCAACAGCGAGCGGTTCTCGAACTGGTTTGTCGGCGAGATTCTGCTCGAGCGGGCTCACGCCGCGGTCTTTTCCGATCCGTCGCAGGCGGTCCGGCTGGCCGAAGCGGGAGTGGCGCTGGCCGGCCGCATCTCCCGGCAGCGGCCGACGGACCGGCTGGCGGTAGACCTGCACGCGCGAGCCTGGTCGATCCTGGGCAACGCCTGCCGCGTGAGCTCCGACTTAGAGCGAGCGCGCGATGCCTGCGCGCGCGCCGAGGAGCTGATCGACCACGGGTCCGGCGACCCGCTGGAGGAGGCCGGCGTGCTGGCGCGCCACGGTCTGCTGGACCACGCCGAGCGGCGGTTCGACGATGCGGTCGGCCGGTTCGACGCCGCTCTCCGGCGGTGCCGGATGGCGGGCGACTTGCACCTCGAAGGGCGGGTGCTGACGCACAAGGCGCGCAGTCTCGGAGAGACGGGCAAGCTGTCGGCGATGATCGACCTGACGCAGCGGGCGCTAACGCTGATCGATCCCGAGCGCGAGCCACGGCTGGTGCTGGTGGCGCAGCACAACCTCACCTGGGCGCTCAAGGAGGCCGGGCGGATGGACGAGGCGCTGTCGCTGCTGCAGGAGATCCTGCCGCTGCACGCCCGCTCCGGCAAGACGCTCGATCTGCTGCGGCTGCGCTGGCTCGAGGGCAAGCTGGCGCAGGCTCAGGGCCAGCTCGAGCGGGCCGAGACGGCGTTTCGCGAGGTTTACGATGGCTTCGTCCGCAGCGCAGTGGTCTTCGATGCCGCCCTGGTGGCCCTCGACCTGGCGGCGGTGCTCTATGAGCAGGGGCGGCTGCCGGAGATGAAGCAGCTGGCGGCCGACGTCCTGCCGGTCTTCCGCTCGCTCGGCATCCACCGCGAGGCGCTGGCGGCGCTGGCGCTGTTCCAGAAGGCGGTGGAGCAGGAGCGCATCTCGCTGCGCTGGCTGGGGGCGCTGGCGGGCTATCTGAAGCACGCCCGCGACAACCCGAGCCTGGAGTTCGAGCCGCCCGCCTGAGCCGCCGCCGTACCGCCACGGCGGGGGCAGCTCCCACTGGGTGGCCGGCCGGCGTGGCGCTAGTCCCGCGGCGGCCAGGGGAAGAAGGCGCTGGTGCGGCGGATGTACTCGGCGTAAGCCGGCTTCTTCCGGCTCATGCCCTTCTCGAGCAGGGCCACTCCCGACACCTTGAGCAGCATGAAGGTCATCACCACCGGGCCGATCAGCGTCCAGGCGCCGCCGCCGGTCGCCAGCGCGAAGCAGCCGTAGCCCCACCACACGGTGGCGTCACCGAAGTAGTTGGGGTGACGCGTGTAGCGCCACAGGCCGCGGTCCATCACCTTGCCGCGGTTGTCGGGATCGGCCTTGAAGCGCGCCATCTGGTAGTCGCCGACCGCCTCGAAGAACAGGCCCGTCGCCCACAGAGCGAGTCCCAGGCCGTCGAGCCAGCCGAGTCCGGCAGGCGCCGCCGCGCGCTGCACCTGGAACAGCGGCACGGCGATCACCCAGGCCAGCACCGCCTGCAGCCAGAAGACGATCGGCAGGCTGAGCAGCGGGAAGCCCGCGCCGTACTTCTTGCGCATGGCGCGGTAGCGGTAGTCCTCGTCCTGACCCCAGTTGCGCCACAGGATGTAGACCGACAGCCGCAGCGCCCACACCGTCACCAGCACCGGCACCAGCAGCTGGCGGAGGCCCTCCCGCGGGCCACAGCTCCAGTAGAACCAGGCCAGCAGCGCGAACGCCAGCCCCCAGAAGACGTCGACGATCGAGACGTCGCGCTTCGGCAGGCTGACCAGCCAGACACCGGTCATCAGGGCCGCCACCGCGGCCAGGCCCTCGAGGGCGACGGTCAACGGCGCGTCCATCAGGTGCCGCCCTCCTCGGCCGGCGGCCGCAGCAACAGCCGCTCGATGGGGGCGTCGAGCGGCAGCGCGAACAGCCGCCACAGCAGGTAGCCGGCGATGGCGATGTTGCCGAGCGCCATCAGCAGGACGAACCACAGCAGCCGGGCGCCCCACGACCTCTCGCGGTAGGCGATCCAGACGTACACCGTGATGAAACCGAAGTAGGCGTCGGCCAGGGTGGCCCGGAACCACGGGTCGTCCCACAGCTCGCCGGCGGCGTCGAAGACGCCGCGCTCGAGGCTGGCGCCGGCGGTGACCGCCAGCATGCCGGCCAGGATGAGAAGGAACAGGATGCGCAGGGCGAGGATCATTGCGGGTCTCCCCCGGTTGCAGGCCGCAGCCGGTAGTGGCCGACCAGCCACTCGCGGCCGCCGCGGTAGCCGAACAGCTCGGCGCAGGCCAGGAAGAACAGCCGCCAGCGCTGGAACCACAGCTCGCGGCCGGCGTCGCCGTAGACCGGCGCGAACACCTCCAGCACCGCGTCGCGCCGCCGCTCCATCCGCTCGAGCCAGGCGCGCGCGGTGCGCTCGTAATGGGTGCCGTCGACCAGCCAGCGCTGCTCGACCACCAGGTCGTCGGTGAACTCGTCGAACAGGTCCGCTGACGGCATCAGCCCGCCGGTGAAGAAGTGGCGCGCCATCCAGTCGTCGGAGCCCTGGACCTCGAACAGGTACGGCTCGGCGTGGTGGCAGAAGACGTGGACGAACAGCCGCCCGTCCGGCTCGAGCCAACCAGCGATACGTGCCAGCAGCTCGCGGTAGTTGCGCATGTGCTCGAACATCTCGATCGACACCACGCGATCGAACCGCCGGTCGGGCCGGTAGTCGTTCATGTCGGCGGTCTCGACCGCGATGTTGGTCAGCCCGCGGTGCCGGGCCTCGGACTCGATGTGCAGCCGCTGGGGGCCGGAGTTGGACACCGCCTGCACCCGGCAACGCGGGTAGCGCTCGGCGATCCACAGCGACAGCGAGCCCCAGCCGCAGCCGAGGTCGAGCACCGTCATGCCGTCGGCGATGCCGGCCCGCTGGCAGGTCAAGGACAGCATGGCGGCCTCGGCGGCGCCCAGCTCCGCGACGCCCTGCGGCCAGTGGCAGCCGCTGTACTTGAGGTGCCGGCCGAGCACCAGCTTGAAGAACTCGGGTGGCAGCTCGTAGTGCTGCTCGTTGGCGGTGTCGGTGGCGACTGCGATCGGACCGCTGCCGAGGGTCTCGACCAGTCGCTGCCGGCGTTCGCCGCTGCCGTTGGTCAGGCCGCTCAGGCGGCGGCGCAGCAGGTGACGGATGCCGGCGCGTAGCAGCGGCTCGGGCACGCGGCCGCTCTCGGCCAGCTGTAGCGGCCAGCTCACGGCCCGGTCTCCGTCGCCAGCGCCGGCCGGCGGTAGCGCGGCTTGGCAAGCAGCAGCTGGACGTCGCCGATCACCCGTTCGGCGAAGCCGGCTTCGCAGTACGAGAAGTAGTAGCGCCACAGCCGGCGGAACCGCTCCGGCAGCCCGAGCGCCGCGATCTCGGCCTCGCGCCCGTCGAACCGCTGACGCCATAGCGCCAGCGTGCGCGCGTAGTGCTGGGTGATGTCCTCGAGGTCGAGGAGCTGGAGGTCGCTGGCGTCGCGCATCCCCTCGAGGATGCGGCCTAGCGAGGGCAGCAGGGCGCCGGGGAAGATGTGCCGCTGGATGAAGTCGACCGAGCGCCGGTAGCTGTCGTAGCGCTGCTCGGGCATGGTGATCGCCTGGATCAGCGCCAGACCGTGCGGCCGGAGCAGCCGGCTCACCACGCCGACGTAGCTCGGCAGCAGCCGGTGGCCCACGGCCTCGATCATCTCGATCGACGCCAGCTTGTCGAACCGCCGCCCGAGCGCCGCCGGCAGGTCTCGGAAGTCGAGCCTTACCACTTGTACGCGATCGGCCAGGCCGGCCTCGGCCACCCGGCGGCTGGCCAGCTCGTGCTGGCGCCGCGACACGGTGGTGGTGACCACTCGCGCGCCGTAGTGGCCGGCGGCGTGCAGCGCGAAGCTGCCCCAGCCGCTACCGATCTCCACCACCTCGTCGCCCGGCGCCAGCTCGAGCTTGCGGCACACCAGATCGAGCTTGTGGCGCGAGGCCTGCTCGAGACCACTGTCGGCGTTCGGGAACACCGCGCTCGAGTAGGTCATGGTGCGGTCGAGGAAGGTGGCGAAGAAACGGTTGCCGAGATCGTAGTGGGCGGCGATGTTGCGGCGGCTGCCGCGGCGGCTGTTGCGGCGCAGCAGGTGGAAGGCGCGGTCGAGCAGCCAGCGCAGGCGGGCGATGCCGCGCTCGAAGCCGCTGGCCTCGTCCAGATCGCGGGCCATGACCCGCAGCACCGCGGTCAGGTCGGGGCTGTCCCACAGCCTTTCGGCGAACGCCTCGGCGGCGCCGATCGAACCGCCGAGCGCCACCCGCCGCCAGAAGCGCGGCCTGCGTATCTCGATCCGACCGCGCGGCGCCGCCGGCTCGGGGGAGTGCCCGAACTGCCGGCCGACCCCGCCTTCGACCACTTCGACCTCGCCGCCCTCGAGGCGCGCCAGCCGGTTGCAGACGGCGCGCCGCGCCCAGCGGTCGATCGCCGAGCCGGCGGCGGTCAGCGATCGGCCGGTTTGGCCGAGCGCTCGGGATGGGGATGAAACGGCACTCTCTTGAGCCACAGTCGGAAAGCCTCCCAGTAGATCCAGCCCACCACCCGCGCAGTCATCAGCGGGTAGCGGCAGAGCGCGGCGGCGAGGACGGGGCCGGTGATCGGCCGGCGGCCGAGGACCAGAGTCGCGTCGAAGAACTTCTCGCCGCCGCGGTAGTTGTCGATGTGGACCACCAGCCGGCGGCCCGGCAGGTTGGTGCTCCAGACGTGCTCGACGTCCATGCCGATGAACGGCGAGACGTGCAGGTGCTTGCCCGACCGGAACACCAGCCGGCGCGCCTCGCCCTGCTCGGCGGCGTCGAGCACGTAGCAGTGACGCTCGCCCCACGGCGTGTTGTTGACCTCCGCCACCAGCGCCGTCAGCCGCTCGCCATCCGGCTCGAAGCAGTAGTAGAAGCTCACCGGGTTGAAGCAGTGGCCGAAGTAGCGCAGGTGGGTGAGCAGCCGGATCGGTCCCGCCGGCCGGCGGCCGATGCGGCGCTCCACCAGGTCGCGCACGCTGGTGGTCAGGGGCTCGGCCGGATCGCCGACGTGGTCGCGACGGTCGAAGCGGGCCGGTGCCGGCCGCCTGGTCGACCACAACCAGCGGCGCGCGAACACCGTGTCCAGCTCGTCCAGGTCGAGGTAGGCCAGGAACAGCGGGTATCGGAAATCGTGCACCGCCGGGCTCTTGCGCCGGTGGCGCACGCTCCCGAGATACAGGCAGCTATGCGGCATGCTGCCTCCCGCCGGCCGCCATCTGCCTGCCGAAACGGCGGCAGACCTCGAGCGCGCTCACCACGCCGTCCTCGTGGAAGCCGTTGCGCCAGTAGGCTCCACAGTAGTGCACGCGGTCGATGCCGCTGATCTCGCCGTGGCGTCGCTGCGCCGCCAACGCCCGCCGGTTGAACAGGGGGTGGCTGAAGTCGATTCGGCGGATCACCTTGGCGCGGTCGATGCGGTCGTCGAGGTTGAGCGAAACGCAGAACGGCGGGTCGGCGTCCAGGCCCTGCAGCCGGCACATGTCGTAGGTCACCGCCAGCCGCCCGTCGGCCAGGCGCCGGTAGTTCCAGCTCGCCCGGGCGCGCCTGCTGGTGGGCAGCAGGCGGTCGTCGGTGTGCAGGGTAGCTCGGTTCGGCTGATAGGGGATGGCGCCGAGCACCTCGCGCTCGGCCGGGCTGGGGTCGGCCAGCAGGGCCAGCGCCTGGTCCGAATGGGTGGCCACGATCGCCTGGTCGAACCGCTCGCGGCGGTCGCCGGGGGCGATCTCGACGCCGCCGGCGACGCGGCGCACGGCGGTGACCGGAGTGGCCAGCCGGATGCGGTCGCGGAACGGGCGGACGAGCGCCTCGACGTAGCGGGCCGAGCCGCCGGACACCACCCGCCAGGTGTGGTGGCCGCGCGCCGCAAGCAGGTTGTGGTTGTCGAGGAATCGCAGCAGGAAGAGCGCCGGAACGTCGAGCACGTCGCTCGGCCGGGTGGACCAGATCGCCGCCGTCATCGGCAGCAGGTACTGCTCGGCCAGCTCGGGTGGGTGGCTGCCGTCGGCCAGGAACCGGCCGAGGGTGGGGCCGCCGCGGTCGCGCCAGTCGGCGGCGCGCAGCAGCTCGCGGGCCTCGCGGTTGAACCGGTCGATGCTCCTGAGCAGGCGCCAGAACGACGGCCGCACCAGATTGCGCCGCTGCGCGAACAGGGTGTCGAGCGAGGTGCCGCAGTACTCGAGGCCGGTGGTCTCGTCGGTGACGCTGAAGCTCATGCTGGTGGGCTGGGTGGCGACGCCCAGCCGGGCCAGCAGCCGCACGAAGTTGGGGTAGTTGACCTCGTTGTAGACCACGAAGCCGGCGTCGACCTGATAAGGCCGGCCGCCGCGCTCGACCGCGGAGGTGAGGGTGTGGCCGCCGATGTGCTCGCCCGCCTCGAACACGGTCAGCTGGTGCTCGTCGTGCAGCAGGTGAGCGCACACCAGCCCGGAGATGCCGCTGCCGATGACGGCGATCTTCACGGCCGATCCTCGCGGCCCGCGGGTGGACGCCGCCGGCTCACGGCGTGCCCACCATCATCAGCGTGGCCAGCACCCCGCGCGCGCTCCAGGCGGCGGTGCGCAGCCAGTTGGTGGCCACCAGCCGCCGCGCCGCTCGTCGATCGAAACCGACCAGCAGACGGCGGTGCAGCGGCACCTGGACGAGGGCTGTCGAAAGCCAGATCACGGCGAGCAGGGCGACTCCGATCCATGCCGGTTTCGCGATCGGGCCGCTGACGGTTGCGGCGAGCAGCGCTGCCGTGGTCGCCTCGGCCAGCATCAGGGGGCCCACCACCCAGCCGGTGCGGTTCTGGTGGAGCCGCGCAAAGGCGGGGAAGTCTGCCCTCGCGGCGAGCTCGAACAGCGGGTAGTGCACCAGCTGGACGAACCAGATGATCCCTCCCATGGCGAGGGTGGCCGCGGCGTGGAGAGCCAGTAGCGGCTGGGTGCTCATCCCCCGGCCTTCAGCCGCGCCAGCCCGCCGTCGATGCCCCACACCTGTCCGGTGACCCAGCCGCTGTCGGGTCCGAGCAGCCAGGCGATCAGGGACGCGACCTCGTGCGGACGTCCGGGCCGCCTGACCGCGTGCAGCGCCAGCGAGGCCTCGAGCGCGCGCTCGTTCGACAGGATGCGCGAGGTCAGCGGGGTATCCATCAACCCCGGGGCCACCGCGTTGATCCGCAGGCCGCGCCGGGCGTAGGTGGCCGACGCCGAGCGGGTCAGCCCCTCGACGGCCGCCTTGGCCGCCGCGATCGCCTCGTGGTTGGGCAGGCCGGTCTGGGCGGCGGCCGACGAGACCAGCACGACCGAGCCGCCGTCACGAGCCAGCAGCTTGCCCGCCGCCCGCACGCAGGCGAAGGCGGTCGTCAGGTTGGCCTCGAGTACGGCCTGCAGCTCGTCGGTGGTGGTCAGATGCGCTGGCTTGAGCAGCAGCGACCCGGAACAGTTGGCGAGGCCCACCGGCTTTCCCATCTCGGTCAACCGGCGCACGAACCGCTCGACGGCGCCGAAGTCCGACCCGTCGCACTCGGCGACCTCGGCCGAGCCGGGCAAGCGGTCGGCGAGTTGCTCGAGCGGCTCGCGGCGCCGGCCGGCGAGCAGCAGCCGCACCCCGCGTCCTGCCAGCAGCTCGGCCAGCGCGCTGCCCAGGCCGCCGGCCGCTCCCAGAACTCCGGCGACCGGCTGTCGTTCCGTTTCTGCGTCGGCGGACGTGGTGCCTGTCACAAAATCGTCCATATCGTGCATTGTCGACTTTCGGCGGGCGCCTGTCAAGAGCGGCCTGATCGAGGTTTTCTCCAGGCTCTTGCAACCGATCTTGCGCTGACGGCGAAGGTAGGAGCGAGCGGCAGAAATATTCGACGCTCGAACGTTTTGAACGAAATCATGTTCAACCGCGCAACGCCAGTCGGCTCCGGCACCCAGGACCTCGGAGGCCCGTCCCCATCCTCCCTCTCCTGCCAGACCCTCGGCATCTTCTCGCCATCTTCTCGCCCCAGCGGGCTTCGGGGATCTGGGTGGCGGCGCCGACGGCGGACGCGCCAAGCAACAAAGGAGACTTCCATGATCAAGAGACTTTTCCTCATTGCCCTCGCCGTCGCCCTGGTGGCGGCTCTGCCGGTCGCGGCCGGTGAACATTCGTCGAAGGGCGACTATGCCAAGCAGGCCGACATCATCGACACGGCAGTTGCCGCCGGCTCGTTCGACACGCTGGTGGCGGCGGTCAAGGCCGCCGGCCTGGTCGACGCGCTCAAGGCCGACGGTCCGTTCACCGTCTTCGCTCCCACCGACGAGGCCTTCGCCAAGCTGCCGGCGGGTACGGTCGAGAGTCTGCTGCTACCCGAGAACCGTGACAAGCTGCAGTCCATCCTGACCTACCACGTGGTGCCGTCGAGGGTGCTTGCGGCTGACGTGGCCGACGGCGCCTCGGCGCCGACCCTGCTCGACGGACAGTCGCTCGAGTTCACCATCGCCGACGGCAAGGTGCTGATCGGCGAGTCGGAGGTGATCCAGACCGACATCATGACCTCGAACGGAGTGATCCACGTGGTGGACAGCGTTTTGCTGCCCCGCTAGGAGAAGTAGCTGTCGGAGTGACGGGGTCCGGGGCGAGCCCCGGGCCTTTTTTTCGTTCATTTCAGCTAACCTTGAGACTGCTCTGAACGTTTTGAACCGACGAGGGTCTAGAAGAATCCAGGGTTTTATGGCATAATCAGTCGGTCATGGCTAAACAGGAAACGTCCAAAACAGTTCTGTCACCGCGCCAGCTGGCCGAGGCGATCGGCGTCAGCGAGTCTTCGATCAAACGTTGGGTGGATGACGGCGAGATCTTCGCCACCCGCACCGCCGGCGGCCACCGTCGCATCGCGGCCACCGAGGCGGTGCGGTTCGTGCGCCGCTCCGCGGCGTTCGTGGTCAAGCCCGAGCTGCTCGGCATCGACGACCTCGCCGCCATCGCAGGCGGTTCGCCGGCGGTCGGCGAAGAGGCCGAAGCCGAGGCCCTGTACCGTTACCTGGCGGAGGGCGCGGCGGCGGAGGCCCGCGGCCTGCTGGCTTCGCTCTACGTGCGCGGCCGCAGCGTGGCGCAGATCGTCGACGGCCCGCTGCGGCTGGCGATGGAGCGGCTGGGCGAGCTGTGGCGGCGAGAGGAGCCCGGAATCTACCGCGAGCACCGCGCTACCGACATCGCGATCCAGGCGGTCAACCGTCTCAGGCTGTTGCAGGAGGTTCCGGCAGACGCTCCGCGCGCGGTCGGCGGAGCGCCGGCGGGCGACCCGTACATCCTGCCCAGCCTGTGCGTCTCCGCGGTGCTCGAGAGCCTCGGCGTGGCGGCTGTCAACCTCGGGCCGGACACGCCGCTCGAGAGCCTGGAGCTGGCGGCCGACGACCTCGAGGCTCGCTTGGTGTGGCTGAGCGTCAGCGTGTCCGGCGACGCGAGCCGCCTGGGCCGCGGCGTCCGCCGGTTGGCGAACGCCGGCCGCCGGCTGCGCCGGCCGGTGGTGGTGGGCGGCAGCCGGGCGGCGAAGCTCCAGCTGTTCGCCGACGACCTGATCTACGTCGGCTCCTCGATGGCCGAGCTCGAGGCGCTGGTGCGGGGTCTGCGGTTGGGCGCCGCCGGCGTGTCGGGCGACGGCGACGCCTCGGACTGAGCACCGAGCGGCGCTTGCGCCGTCGTGGCCGGGCGGCTGTTCAGCAGCCGGCTCGCCGCCACCGCGCGGTGACGCAGGATGCGTCGCAGATCGGTAGCCACCACCGCCCGGTCGAGCAGCCCGCCGGTCGCGGAGGCGAAGCGGATGCGATCGACTATCCTGACGCCGCCGGCTTCGGGCAGGAACCTGTGGTCGTGGCGGAAAGAACGGAACGGGCCGCGCGCCTGCTCGTATTCGAACGAGCGGTCGGGCCGCCACACCGTGACGTGGCTCTGCCAGCGCAGGCGGAGAGCGCGCCAGCGCAGCCGGTAGTCGATGCGGGCGCCGGCGGCCATCTCGATCGGTAGCGGGCTGAGCAGGCTCAGGCGGAACCACCCCGGGGTCGTCCGGCCGAGGTTGCGGGCGTCGGCGAAGAAGGCGAACGCCCGGGCCGGCGGGCAGGCCAGCCAGAAGTCGGTGACGACGGTGGTGGGCATCAGCTGTCCGCGGCGGGCTCGCGGCGCCGACCCAGCAGGTGGCGCAGCGCGCTCTCCAGCGCCGGGTGGCGAAAGCGGAAGCCGGCGGCCTCGAGCGCACCGGGCACGACGCGGGCGCCGGAGAGCATCAGCTCGTCCGCCATCCGGCCGAACGCCAGCCGGGCGGCCGCGGCCGGCACCGGCGCCAGCGCCGGCCGGCGCAGCACGGCGGCCAGCGTAGCGGTCAGCTGCCGGTTGGTGACCGGTTCCGGGCTGGTCACGTTCACCGGTCCGTCGAGCGCGTCGTTGTGGAGGAGCTCCACCAGCGCCGCGGCGGCGTCGTCGATCGACACCCAGCTCACCGCCTGGCGTCCGTCGCCGAGCCGCCCACCGAGCCCCAGCCGGAACGGCGGCAGCAACCGGCGCAGCAGGCCGCCGCGCGGCGACAGCACGACTCCGAAGCGGGCCAGTGCGGTGCGCATTCCCCAGGCGCGGGCCGCCAGCGCCTCGTGCTCCCAGGCGGCGCACACCTCTGCCAGAAAGCCTCCGCCGCCGGGCGTCGACTCGTCCGCGCGACCGGCGCCGCGATCGCCGTAGAAGCCGATCGCCGAAGCGCAGACGAAGCAGCGCGGCGGTCGCGGCATCCGGCCGAGCGAAGCCACCAGGTTGCGGGTGCCCTCGATCCGGCTGCGCCGGATGCGCTGGCGCCGGCGGGCGGTCCAGCGCCCGCCTGCGATGCTCTCGCCGGCCAGATGCACCACGGCGTCGACGCCCGCCAGCCGCTCGGGCTCGAGTACACCCTCGCCGGGCGACCAGTGTGCGGTGTCCGGGCCGTCGTCGCCGGCCCGCCGCACCAGCCGGACCACCCGGTGGCCGCCGGTGGTGAGCACCGCCGCCAGGGCGGATCCGATCAGGCCGGAGGCGCCGCTGACGGCGACCGTCAGCGGGGTACGGTTCCGGAACCGGCGGTGCAGCTCGAGGTCGGCGACCGTTGTGCGGTGCCGGTAGCTGAACATCGCATCGAGGTCACGCCGGATCGCGCTGCCCAGCAGCAGCCGGCCGACGGCGCCACCGGGCGGTCGGTACAGGATGCGGTCGCGCAGCACCGACTCCGCTCCGTCCGTCGGCTCGAAGAGATGGTCGTGCTGCCAGAAGGCGAAAGGTCCGCTCACCTGGATGTCGCGGAAGCCGCGCCCCGGCTCGACGTCGCTGTGCTCGGCCACCCAGCGCACCCGCAACGGGCCCTTGCGCAGGGTGATCTCGAGCCGGCTGCCGTCCTCGACCGCCGGGCTGCCACCGGTGATCTCGACCCGCTGCCAGGGTGGCACGAGCCGCTCGAACGCGCCCGGCCGAGCGTGCCAGTGAAACAGCTCGCCGGCCGCCGCGGGCACGCGCGAAGCCCGCTCGAAAGCGGCCAGGCAGGGGTCATTTTCGTTCAAAACGTGCAGATGCTATGATGCGAAGGGTCTTCGAGTCAAGATACGATTAGAGAAATGAAAGCCCAGTTGAACGAAATGGACGAAAGTGTGAGCCGGCGCGGCGCGCTCGCCGCCCTCGCTGGCTTTGTCGCGTTGGCGTACCTGCCGGCGCTGATCGGCACGCGCTTCCTGCCGGGGGCGTGGTACCGCGCCCTGAGCAAGCCCGCCTGGACGCCGCCGGACTGGCTGTTCGGGCCGGTCTGGAGCTTGCTCTACCTGTCGATCGGCGTGGCAGCCTGGCTGGTCTGGCGGCGTCGGCGGCCGCGCCCGGCCCCCGCCGCCTGGGGCGCCTGGGCGGTGCAGCTGGCGCTCAACGCCGCCTGGTCTTGGCTGTTCTTCGGCCTCCAGCGGCCCGCTCTGGCGCTGGCCGAGATCGCCGCACTGTGGCTGGCGGTGCTGGCGACGGTGGTGCTGTTCTGGCGGCTGCGGCCCGCCGCCGGTCTCCTGCTGGTCCCCTACCTGGGCTGGGTCGGTTTCGCCGCCGCGCTCAACTTCGAGCTCTGGCGGCTCAACCCCTAGCGGGCTCAGCCGCCGACGCGGTAGAGCGCCAGCCACGCGGCCAGCGCGCCGAGCAGCGGCAGCACGACGATCATCCAGGTAGCCGCCCGCCCCGCCTTGCGCACCACGATCGGCGCCGCCCCCAGCAGCAGCCACAGGCCGATCTTGAGCCACACCCACAGCGGCCAGCCGGCGGTAAAGCCGTTGCGCGCCACCAGCCCGAAGCCGGCGACCAGCAGCAGCACGAGCGCCGTGCCGTGCGCCATGCCGGCCACCTTCCGGATCCGTGCGTCCGCCTCGGCGGCGGTGGCGGCGGCGACCGCTCCCAGAGCCGAGAACAGCAGCACCACGCCCAGCAGGTGGACCACCTTGTAGAACGAGAGTGAGAGCATTCGGGCCTCCGTTACTTGAGCACCACCAGCACGACGCGGCGGTTGGCGGCGCGGCCGTTGCGGGTGGAGTTGTCGGCCACCGGCGCGGTCTCGCCGTACGAGATCGCCGACATGCGGTGCAGCGCCACTCCGTGACGCAGGTTGAGGTAGCGCATCACCGCGTTGGCGCGCTCCTGTCCCAGCTCCAGGTTGTAGTCGTCGCCACCGGTTGAGTCGGTGTGGCCCTGGATCTCGATGTAGACGTCCTCGTTGCGCGCTCGCAGGTCGGCCGCCATCTCGTCGAGCATCGCCCGCGCTTCGTCGCTCAGCTCGGAGCTGTCGAAGCCGAAGCGCACCCGCTCGTCGCTCAGCACCGTCTCGTACAGGAACTTGCCCTCGGCCAGCTTGCCGGCGGCGACCGCTCGCTCGAGCGCCTCGCGAGAGGTCTGCGACAGCTTGGACAGCTCTTCCTCGTGCGCCTTGAGCTGCGCCTGCTGCTCGGCGATGCGGGTCTGGTTTTCCTCGACCTGGGTCTCGACGGCGTCGATCTGCTCGCCGGTGCGCTGCTCGGCGGCGCCGACCTCGGTGCGGACGTACTTCTTGCTGGCACAGCCGGCCGCTACCACGGTGGCGGCCAGGGTCAGCACGGTCATGGCGGTTCTCATCCGATCCTCCTTTCGGCCTGTCGCGGCGGATCATCGCACAGACGGCGGCTGCGCCGTCTCGGGCGGCCGCCCGAGGTAGCCGCGGCGGCTCCGCCAGCGCAAGCCCCGCCGTGCGATCTCCAGCCGCAGCTCGTGCCAGCGGGCCGCGCCCTGGTGGGCGGTGGGGAAGCCGAGCACGTACCGTCCGCGCAGCTCCTCGATCACCCGGCCGCAGGTCTCGGCAACCGGCTGGCGGCCGCCGAGCACGCGGTAGAGACCGCCGGTGGCGCTCGCCAGCTGGCGCAGGATGGCGGCGAACGAGCCCTTCTCCCGCTCGACGTCCGGTGCTCGGGGGCGGGCCAGGCTCATGACGTAGACCGGCAGCTCGGCGCGGCGCACCACCTCACGCGCTTCGCGCGCCGTCATCCGGCTGGCGTTCTCGGCGCCGTCGGTAAGCAGCACAGCGGCCCGCGCAGTGCGCCCCGAGGCGCGGATCTCGGGCAGCCGCGATACCGCATCGTGCAGCGCGGTCACGCCGTACGGCCGCCAGCGCTCCATCGCTTCTCGGCCGGCCGTGCGGTCGGTGGTGTACGGCACGTCCACCACCATCCGCCGGCCGGCGAAGCTGGCGAGCGCGTACCGGTCGCCGGCGCGCAGCCGGTCGAGCAAACAGCCGACCAGCTCGCGGCTGGCCGCCAGCTTACGGCCCAGCGCCATGCTGCCCGACAGGTCCTGCATCACCACCAGCTCGATCGGCGCGTCGCTGCCGCGCTCGAACCAGTCGATCGTCACCGGCTCGCCGTCCACCAGCAGCCGAAGCTCGTCGCGCTCGAGATCGGTCACCAGGCCGCGCCGCGAGCGCACCGTCACCGGCACCAGCACGTAGCCCACCGAGACCTCCTCGGCGAAACTCGCCGCCGGCGGCGTCTGGCCGCCGGCGGCGGTGGGCAGCATTGCGACGAGCGCGAGGGCGAAGCCGGTGGGTCTGGTGAGGGTCGCCATGATCCGCGCCTGCGGCGCCGATCCTACGCTGCGGTGGCGCCCCGGCCGAACGGGCGGCCGCTCGACAGCCGCAGCAGCCGGCCGGTTTGCCGCCGCCGCCGCCGCGGGTGTACGCTCGGCGGCCCGGAATCCGCTTCCACTCACCAGCGCGGGCGATGAGAGACGACCCACCAGCCGCCGCGGAACTCGCCGCCGGCGGCCTGTTCCTCGACCGCGAGCTGAGCTGGCTGGCTTTCGCGCGGCGGGTCCTGGCCCTGTCCGGCGACCGCCAGCTGCCGCTCGTCGAGCGCGCCCGGTTCGCCGGCATCGTGGCGATGCTCCACGACGAGTTCTTCATGAAGCGGATCGGCGGTCTGAAGCGTCAGATCCGGCGGCGCTCGACCAAGCGGTCGCTCGACGGACGCACGGCGCGCGAGGTGCTGGCGGCCTGCCGGGCCGAGCTGCTCGAGCAGTCCCGCCTGCTGGCCGGCAGCCTGGATCGGGATCTGCTGCCGGCGTTGGCGGCGGCCGGCATGCCGCTGGTCGCCCACGACTCGCTCGAGCCGGTCGAGCGCGAGCATCTGCGCGGCTACTTCGAGCAGGCGGTGCTGCCCATCCTGACGCCGCTGGCGGTCGATCCGGAGCACCCGTTCCCCTTCATCAGCAACGACGCCCTCAACCTGGCCGTGCTGCTGCCCGCCGGCGCGCACGGCAAGGAGCGTTTCGTGCGCATCAAGGTCCCCGGCAACCGGCCGCGCTGGGTGCCGCTGCCGGCCGGCGCCGGCCACGTTCCGCTCGAACAGGTGATCGCGGCCAACCTCGACCTGATGTTCCCCGCCTCGCCGCCGACCGCGGTGCACTTCTTCCGCGTCCTGCGCGGCGCCGAGGGCGACCCGCCGGACGGCGAGGACGAGTCGGCAGAGGCGCTGCGCGAACCCGGCAGCATCCTGCGGCAGGTGTCGGCGGAGCTCAAGGCACGCAAGTTCGCGGGCGTCGTGCGGCTGCAGGTGGACCGCGGCATGCCGGACGAGATGGCGACATGGATCGGCCGTCAGCTCGAGGCCGACGCCGAGGACGTCTACCGTGAGCCGGGCCTGCTGGCGCTGCGCGATCTCACCGAGCTGGAGGCCGAGGCGCGGCCGGAGCTGTGCTTTCCGCCCCACCGCCCGGCGCCCCATCCGCGGCTGCGCGCGCTGCCCGACGAGCCCGGGGCGATGTTCGAGGAGATTGCCCGCGGCGACCTGCTGCTGCATCACCCCTACCACGGCTTCGACGACTCGGTGCTGCGGTTCCTGGAGGAGGCGGCCGCCGATCCCGGCGTGCTCGCCATCAAGCTGACCATCTACCGCACCGGCCGGGAGTCGCCGATCGTCCAGGCGCTGGCCGAGGCGGCGCGGCGGGGCAAGCAGGTGGCGGTGCTGGTGGAGATCACCGCCCGCTTCGACGAGGCGCCCAACATCGAATGGGGCCAGCTGCTCGAGAAGGAGGGGGTGCACGTCTCCTACGGAGTGCGCAAGCTCAAGACGCACGTCAAGCTGGCCCTGGTGGTGCGCGAGGAACGGGGACGGGTCCGGCGCTACGCCCACATCGGCACCGGTAACTACCACCCGGGGACGGCACGGGTGTACGAGGATCTCGGCCTGCTGACCGCCGACGCCAAGGTGTGCGAAGAAACGGCGGCGGTGTTCAACCAGCTCACCGGGGCGACGCCGCCGGGACGGTACCGCACGCTGATCGTGGCACCCAAGTCGATGCGCCGCCGGTTCGTCAAGCTGATCCGCCGCGAGGCCGCCAACGCGCGCCGCGGCCGCGAGTCCGGCGTCGTGGCCAAGATGAACCAGCTCCAGGACCCGGGGCTGATTCGCGAGCTGTACGCCGCGTCCCGCGCCGGCGTGCCGATCTGGCTGATCGTGCGCGGGCTGTGCTGCCTGCGTCCAGGTGTGCCGGGGCTGTCGGAGACCATCCAGGTGACCAGCGTGGTGGGCCGCTTCCTCGAGCACAGCCGGCTGTTCCGCTTCGCCAACGGGGGCGAGCCTGAGTACTACCTGGGCTCGGCCGACTGGATGCGGCGCAACCTGTCGAAGCGGGTCGAGACCATCACCCCGGTGCGCGACCCGGAGGTGCAGCGCCAGCTCGAGGCGATGCTCGAGGTCTACCGCCAGGACAACTGCTCGGCCTGGGACTGCCAGCCCGACGGCAGCTACCGGCGCCGCCACCCGGCACCGGACGAGCCGCGGCGGGCGGTGCAGGAGATTCTGCGCGCACGCGCGGCGGGTGGGCCGCCGCCGCAGCCGGCGGTCACCGCGCCGGAGTCGCCAGCCACCGCCGGGCGGTAGCATGCCGGCGATGTCCACGGTCCGGGTGCTGATCGTCGAGGACGAAGCCGACATCGCCGAGCTGCTGTCCTACAAGCTGGCGCGCGAGGGCATGGAGGTGGCGGTTTGCGGCCGCGGCGATCTGGCGATCGAGCGGATCCGCTCCGACCCGCCGGACCTGCTGCTGCTCGACCTGATGCTGCCAGGGATGGACGGCCTCGAGCTCTGCCGGCTGCTCAAGCGCGATCCGCGCACCGCGTCGATCCCGGTGCTGATGCTCACCGCGCGCGGCGAGGAGGTCGATCGCATCGTCGGCCTGGAGCTGGGCGCCGACGACTACGTCACCAAGCCGTTCAGCCCGCGCGAGGTGGCGCTGCGCATCAAGGCGATCCTGCGGCGCGGCGGCGAGCGCGCCGGCGCCGGCGAGCGGCTGCGCGCCGGCGCGATCGAGCTGGACGTCGCCGGCCACCGCCTGCTGGTCGCGGGCAGCGAGGTGGCGCTCACCGCCACCGAGTTCCGGCTGCTCCACCGGCTGATGCAGAGCCCCGATCGGGTGCTCAGCCGCCAGACGCTGCTGGCCGACGCCTGGGGCTACGCGCGCGACGTCGACAGCCGTACCGTCGACACCCACGTGCGCCGCCTGCGCCGCAAGCTCGGCACCGAGGCCGAGCGGCTGGAGACGGTGATCGGCGTCGGCTACCGCCTGCGGGGTACGGCGTGAAGCCGCTGAGATCGCTCCGGCTGCTGCCGCTGTGGCCGATCCTGGCGGCGCTGGCCAGCGCCTCGTTGCTGCTCTGGCTGCTGATCCCGACCCTGCTCGAGCGCAGCGCGGCGGCCGGGCTGAGCGACGCCCTGCCGGTAGTCGGCCGGCTGTTCGAGGGCGAGCTGGGCGGTCCGCCCGAGGCGCTGCAGGCGCGGGTCGTGGCGCTGGCCGAGGGCAGCGAGATGCGGATCACCGTGGTGCGTGGCGACGGTCTGGTGCTGGCCGACAGCGCCCGCACCTGGGAGGAGCTGCTCGCCATGGACAACCACGCGGGCCGGCCCGAGGTGCGGCAGGCGTTCGCTCTCGGCCAGGGCAGCTCGGTGCGGAGGAGCGCCACCACCGGCCGCGACTACGTCTACGCCGCGCGGCGGCTCAACGACTCGACCGGCCGGCTGTGGGTGCTGCGGCTGGCGCGGCCGCTGCGCGCGCTGCGCGCGGTGCGCGGCCGGCTGCTCGGCGTGCTGGCGGTGACCATCACGGTGGCGGCGGTGACGGTCTCGCTGGTCTGGTGGGGGCTCGATCGGCGCCTCTACCGGCCGCTCGGGAGCATGATCGTGGCTGCCGACAGGGTGTCCCACGGCCGTTTGGCGGAGCGGCTGCCGGTGCCCGAGAGCGCCGAGCTGGGACCGCTGGCGGCGGCCGTCAACCGCATCGCCGAGCGCGCCCAGATCGAGGTCGGGCGGGTCGAAGGACAGCGCAACCGCCTGCGGCAGATCCTGTCCGGCATGTCGGACGGCGTGCTGGTGGTCGACGCGTCCGACCGGGTCACGCTGGTCAACCCGGCGTTTCGCGAGCTGTTCGGCATCGAGGGCGAGGTCGGCGAGCGCTCGGCGATCGAGCTGGTGCGTCGGCCGGCGGTGGCGGAGGAGCTCGCCGCTGCGCGGGCCGCCGGCGGCGAGGGGCGCCCGGCGGACGGCAGCGAGCGGCTGCTGCAGCTCGACAGCGGGCGCTCGGTGGCGCTGCGGGGGCAACCGCTGGCCGGCGGCGCCGTGCTGCTGGTGGCGCAGGACGTCACCGCGCGCTTGAACCTCGACCGCACCCGCAGGGATTTCGTGGCCAACGTGTCGCACGAGCTGCGGACGCCGCTCACCGCCATCCGAGGCTACGCCGAGAACCTGAGCGACGGTGCGCTGGGCGATCCGGCGGCCGGCCCCAAGTTCATCGAGCGGATCCTCGGTCAGTGCCGGCGGCTCGAGGCGCTGCTCGAGGACCTCCTGTCGCTGGCGCGGCTGGAGAAGCAGCCGCCGCCGTCGGCCGCCGACGAGACGGTCGACCTCGCGGAGCTGGCCGGGCGGGTGATCGAGACCGCACGGGTGCTGGCCGGCGAGCGCGCCGTCGAGCTCGAGCTGGAGGCGCCGGCGGCTTTGCCGGTGCGCGGCAGCAGCGAGTCTCTCGAGACCATGCTCGGCAACCTGGTCGACAACGCCGTCAAGTACAACCGGCGTGGCGGCTCCGTGACGGTGCGCGTCGGCGAACGCCAGGGCGAAGCCGAGATCGAGGTGGCCGACACCGGCCTCGGCATCCCGGCCGCCGAGCTGACGCGGATCTTCGAGCGCTTCTACCGCGTCGATCGCGGCCGCGGCCGCGGCGAGGGCGGCACCGGGCTGGGTCTGGCGATCGTCAAGCACGCCGCCCAGCAGCTCGGCGGCCGGGTCGAGGTGGAGAGCCGGATCGGTGTCGGCTCGACCTTCAGGGTGCGGCTGCCTGTTGCACCGCTGTCACACGGCCGCCGCACCGCTGCCGACGGCTCCGCGTAGGGTCTTCCGCGTCGCGGAGCCCAGCGCCGCGCGCCGTCGCTACCCACAAACACGAGGAGAGGCATGACCATGGACAGGCAGATCGCGGTCGCTTGGGCCGTGCTGGCGGCCGGGCTGCTGGCCGGTGCGCCCGCCACCCGCGCCGAAGACGGCTGGAGCACGAAGTGGAGCAACGGTTTCAAGGTCGAGTCGGAGGACGGCGACTTCGAGCTCAAGTTCGGCGGCCGCATCCAGGCCGACTACACGTTCGCCAGCGGCGACGCGGCGCTCGAGCCGGCGCTCGAGGACGGCTTCGAGTTCCGGCGGGCGAGGCTGTTTTTCGAGGGCACCATCTACCAGCGGATCCTGTTCAAGGCGCAGTACGACTTCGCCGGCGGCGACGCCAGCTTCAAGGACGTCTACATCGGGCTGGACAACCAGTGGGGCAAGGTGCTGTTCGGCCACTTCAAGGAGCCGTTCAGCCTCGAAGAGCTGACCAGCTCCAAGTACCTGGCGTTTCTCGAGCGCTCGCTACCGGTCGAGGCGTTCGCCCCCAGCCGCAACGCCGGTATCGGCGCGTTCGGCAACCGCGGCGACCGTCTCAACTGGGGCGTCGGCTACTTCTACGACGCCGACGATTTCGGGGTTTCGACCGACGGCGACAACACCAACCTCACCGGCCGGGTCGCCTTCCGTCCGCTCTACCGGGACGGCGGCAAGCGGCTGCTGCACGTCGGGCTCAACGCCTCGCAGAAGGAGCTCGGAGCCGGCGAGCGGTTCCGCTTCCGGGCGCGACCAGAGGCGCACTTCACCACGCGCCTGGTCAACACCGACCGCTTCGCTGCCGACAGCGCGCTGGTCACCGGCATCGAGCTGGCCGGGGTGGCCGACCGCTTCTGGTTCGCCGGCGAGTACCTGCGCAACGAGGTCGATGCGCCGGCGTTCGGCGATCCGAGCTTCGCCGGCAGCTACCTCCAGGCGGGCTACTTCCTGACCGACGACCACCGCCGGTTCAAGACCTCGAGCGGCGCGTTCGACCGGCAGAAGCCGTCGAGCACCTGGGGCAAGGACGGCGGCCGCGGCGCGTGGGAGGTCGCGGTGCGGTTCTCGACCCTCGACCTGGACGACGCCGGCGTCGCCGGCGGCAGCCAGGACAACGCGACCGTGGCGCTCAACTGGTACCCGAACCCGGCGACCCGGCTGATGATCAACTGGGTGCGCGCCGACGTCGACGGGGTGGGCGAAGCGGACTTCATCCTGGTGCGCTGGCAGGTGGACTTCTAGCCGCGCGGTACGATCCGAGGGCCGCGGGCCGCATGGGTGTGCCGGGAGGGAGGCCCGCGGCCCTCATTGCCGCGCATCGGGTATCCTGCAACTCGGCTTCCAGCGAGGGCAGCGTGATGGAGCGTCGATTCGAAGAGCAGCTGGAGACGGTCCGGCAGGACCTGCTGCGCATGGGGGCGAAGGTGGAGAGCATGATCGCCGACGCCAACCAGGCGCTGGTCGAGCGCGACGGCGAGCTGGCCCGGAGCGTGCTCGAGCGCGACCACGAGGTCGATCGGCTCGAGATCAAGATCGACGAGGCCTGCCATTCCCTGCTGGTGCGGCATCAGCCGACCGCTGTGGACCTGCGGTTCCTGATCGCCGCCATGAAGATCACCAACGACCTCGAGCGGATGGGCGACTCGGCGGTGAACATCGTCCAGTCGGTGGAGAAGCTCAACCTCGAGCCGCCGCTCAAGCCGTACATCGACCTGCCGCGCATGTCCCAGCTGGTGCGGGAGATGGTGCGCCTGAGCCTCGACGCCTTCGTGCGCCGGGACGCCCAGCTCGGCGTCGAGGTGTGCGAGAGCGACGACGACATCGACGGCATCTACAAGCAGCTGTTCCGCGAGCTGCTGACCTTCATGATCGAGGACCCCAAGACGGTCAGCCGGGCGCTCCACCTGCTGCTCATCGCGCGCAACCTGGAGCGCATCGCGGATCACGCCACCAACGTGGCCGAGGACGTCATCTACTACGTGGAGGGACGGGACATCCGCCACCAGATGACCGCCGCCACCGACGAGCCGCTGTAGCTCGCGGCTGTCACCCCGCTGTCACAGGCCGGCCCCTGGCCTGACAAACGTCGCTGCCACACTGCCGGTGGTCGAAGTCGGCGGGCCGGCAGCGCTTGCGGCCCCGGCGCCGCCCAACGCGACCCAACCAAGAAGCGAGGAGAAAGCACCGATGAGACTCCAACACCGCCGACCGTGGGCACGGCTAGCGCCGCTCTGTCTGGCCGGGCTGCTGGCCGCCGGCGCGGCCGCCGGTCAGGTGGTCGCGGTCGACCCGCAGATTCCGACCTACCAGCGCACCAGCGGCGTCGCCGGCAGCCTGGGCTCGGTAGGCTCCGACACGCTCAACAACCTGATGACGCTTTGGGCCGAGGGCTTCGGCCGTGAGTACCCCAACGTGCGCATCCAGATCGAGGGCAAGGGCTCGTCGACCGCGCCGCCGGCCCTGATCTCGGGCACCGCCCAGATCGGGCCGATGAGCCGGGCGATGAAGTCGACCGAGCTGGACGAGTTCGAGAAGCGGTTCGGCTATCCGCCGACCCAGATCCGGGTGGCGGTCGACGCGCTGGCGGTCTACGTCCACAAGGACAACCCGGTCACGCGGCTCACCCTGCCGCAGATCGACGCCGCGTTCTCCAAGAGCCGCTCGTGCGGGCTGGCCGCCGACGCCACGACCTGGGGCGACCTCGGGCTGGACGGCCCGTGGGCGTCGCGGCGCATCAGCCTCTACGGCCGCAACTCGGCCTCCGGCACCTACGGCTACTTCAAGAAGAACGCGCTGTGCGGCGGCGACTACAAGGACACCGTCAAGGAGCAGCCCGGCTCGGCGTCGGTGGTGCAGGGCGTCACCGAGGACACCAGCGGCATCGGTTACAGCGGCATCGGCTACCGGACCTCCGGCGTCAAGGCGCTCGAGCTGGCGACGGCCGAGGGCGAGCCGTACTACGGCACCGAGCCGGCCGACGTCTACGCCGGCAACTACCCGTTGGCGCGCTTCCTCTACCTGTACGTCAACAAGCGACCCAACCAGCCCCTCGACCCTCTGGTGCGCGAGTTCCTGAAGTACGTCATGAGCCGGGCGGGTCAGGAGGTGGTGGTCAAGGACGGCTATCTACCGATTCCCAACACCATCGTCCAGCAGGAGCTGGCCAAGCTCCGGTAGCCGGCTATCTCTGGTGACCCTCGATCGCGGGGGGTCGGGTGGCAGGCCGGTGCACCGGCGCCGCCCGAGTCACGGTGAAGACCCTACTTCGTCGCCGGCGCGCCGCCGGTCCGCCGCCCGCCGTCGCTACAATGCGGCCGCCGGTCATGGCCGAAGCGTCCCGACAGCCCCCTTCAGGCTCGCCCGCCGCCACCTCGCGCCGCCGCCTGCTGGCCGACAGCTGGGCCCGCCGGCTGGTGACCGGCGGCGGCTTCGCGATCATCGCCAGCATTCTCGGCATCCTGCTGTTCATCCTGGTCGAGGTCTGGCCGCTGGTGGGAGCGGCGCGGGTCGAGCCCGAGGCGAGCCTGCCGATCTCCGGCGCGCCACGCGCGGTGCTGAGCGATCCCCACCGAAGCTGGGTTCTGACCCTGGGTCTCGACGGCGTGGTGCGCGGCTGGCGCACGGCCGACGGTGCGGCGGCGTTCGAAACCGACCTGCTGGCCGCCCTGCCGGGAGAGCCGCCCGGCACGCCGTCGCCGCGGCCGGGGCTGTTGGCGGTGCAGGTGCCGCCGGGCGGGCGGTTGTTTGCCGCGTCCACCGAAGACGGTCGCCTGCTGGTGGTGCCGGTCGAGTTCCAGGTGAGCTTCGTGGGCGACCGCCGCGAGATCGAGCCCCGGCTCGAGCCGCCGGTGTGGCTGACCCTCGATCCGTCGGGCGGAGCGCTGGGTGCCTTCGCCCTCCAGGCAGATCCGGAAGACGGGCTGACCGCGGCGGCGCAGCTGGCGGACGGCCGGCTGGAGGTCGTGCGCCGCCAGGTCGACAGCAACCCGTTCACCGGCGAGATGCGGGAGAGCGTGGCGCGCCACTCGGCGCCGGTGGCGTATCGGCTCAGCCGGCTGGTGATGTCCGCCGATCAGCGCGATCTGTACGGCGGCACCGGCGGCGGCGAGCTGCTGTGGTGGCAGCTCGCCGGTGGCCGGCCGGACGACCTCGAGGTCACCTCGGCGGGCTCTTCGGGGGTCACCGCGCTGACGCTCCTGCTGGGGCACCGGGCGCTGGTGGTCGGCCAGGCCGATGGCGCGCTCGGTGTCTGGGTCCGGGTCCGCGAGGGCGAAGAGTGCGAGCGGTTCCGGCTCACCCGGGTGCGCGACTTCGCGCCCCGCCGCGCGGCGGTCCACCTGCTCGAGCCTTCGCAGCGAAACCGCGGCTTCCTCGCCC
>JBFGNS010000012.1:0-46137 GCA_041574955.1 Thermoanaerobaculia bacterium
GAGGCGTGCGGCGTCTCGACCGCCGAGATGACCGGCGGCGTGCTCGCCACCAGCTCCTACTTCGACGGCCAGGGCCGGCGCTCGCTGCCGTGGCCGGCCGGGGCGCTGGCCGAGGACGGCCTGCCGGCCACCCTGCGCGACCACGTGACCGGCGAGCTACCGGCCAGCCTGAGCGTCTTCCCGACCCTGATGGCGGGCCGGTTCGCGCCGCTCCAGCCGGCCGCGTTCGCGCTCAGCCGACGGCAGGTGAGCGGTGTCGAGCTGCCGGTGGGCGAGGTGTCGGGCGTCGAGCTGCGGCTCGAGCGCGGCGGTGACTGGATGAGCTACCTGTTCAGCGCCGATCCGCCCCACGAGCTGCTCGCCCTCGGCCGCTCGGACGGCACCGAGTACCGGCTGGCGCGGTGCGAGCGCATTCCGTACTGGCGGATGAACGGGCCGGGCAGCGAGGCGTGGCTGCCGCCCACCGTGCGCTCGCGCTGACCCCACCCGGGCGGACGGGCCGGTGTGCGGGGCTCGTGTCGGCGGTTGTAAACTAGCCGTGGCGGCTGCGCGCGGCCGACTGCCTCGGCTCGGCCCGGAGCCAGCGCCCGACCCCTACCCACCTCTAACCGGTCCCTTGCGGTCCAGACGTCCCCGGGAGCCTTCATCGATGATCTCGATCCCTGTCCTCCGTAGCCATGGCCGCGCCCTGCTGCTGGTGCTGCTGGTCGCCGCCGTCGCCGCTCCGGCAGCCGCCGGCACCCTGCACGACGAGCGCGAGACCCACCTCGCCGACGTCCGTCAGCTCACCTCCGGCGGCGAGAACGCCGAAGCCTACTGGTCGCCCGACGGCAAGGAGCTGATCTTCCAGTCGACCCGGCCGCCGTTCGAATGCGACCAGATCTTCCGGCTGCCGCTGGCCTCGCCGGAAAAGCTGACCCTGGTGTCGACAGGCCGCGGTCGCACCACTTGCGCCTACTACACGGCTGATGGCGAGCGGCTGATCTACTCCTCGACCGACGCCGCCGGCGACGCCTGTCCGCCGAACCCGGACCGCTCGCGCGGCTACGTCTGGCCGATCTACAGCAGCTACCAGATCTACAGCGCGGCGCTCGACGGCTCGGACCGCGTGGCGCTGACCGACAGCGAGGCGTACGACGCCGAGGCCACGGTGTGCTCGGTGGACGGCTCGATCGTCTTCACCTCGGCGCGCGACGGCGACCTCGAGCTCTACCGCATGGACGCCGACGGCGCGAACGTCAAGCGGCTCACCGAGACGCCCGGCTACGACGGCGGCGCCTTCTTCTCGCGCGACTGCTCGCGCATCGTGTGGCGTGCGTCGCGCCCGACCGGCGACGAGCTGGCCGACTACCAGGCGCTGCTTGCCGACGGCCTCATCCGGCCAGGCAAGCTCGAGCTGTGGGTGGCCAACGCCGACGGCTCCGAGCCGCGCCAGGTGACCTACCTGGGCGGTGCCAACTTCGCTCCCTACTTCACGCCGGACGGCAGCCGCATCCTGTTCTCCACCAACCACCACTCGGAGCGCGGCCGCGAGTTCGACATCTTCGCGGTCAACGTCGACGGCACCGGCCTCGAGCGCATCACCTGGACCGAGGGTTTCGACGGCTTCCCGATGTTCTCGCCCGACGGCAGCATGCTGGCGTTCGCCTCCAACCGCAACCAGGGCAAGCCGGGCGAGACCGACGTCTACGTGGCGCGCTGGGTGGACGGCGAGCCGCCGGCCGCCGACGCGGCGCCCGACCGCTACCTGGCCGACGTCGCCTGGCTGGCCGACGACCTGCGCGACGGCCGCGGCATCGGCACCGCCGGCCTGGAGCAGGCGGCTGCTTGGCTCGAGCAACAGTTCCGCGCCATCGGCCTCGAGCCGGCGGCCGGCGACGGCTCCTACCGGCAGACGTTCGAGGCGCCGGTGGCGGTGGAGCGCGGCGCCGCCACCCGGCTGACGATCGACGGCGAGCCGCTGGCCGAAGACGCCTTCGTCGTCCCCGGTTTCTCGGCCTCGGCGGAGGTGACGGCGCCGGTGGTGTTCGCCGGCTGGGGGATCGACTCGCACGAGCACGGCGTCGAGGACTACGCCGGCCTGGACGTCGAGGGCAAGATCGTGCTGGTCCGCCGGTTCACACCCGAGGACGGTCTGTTCGAGGACCAGAAGGTGCGCGCCCGCCTCGGCGACCTGCGCTACAAGGCGTTCACCGCCCGTGAGCACGGCGCCGCCGGCCTGCTGGTGGCCGATCTGGCGCCCGCCGACGGCGAGGCCGAGGACGAGCCGCCGCTGCCGGCGATGCGGGTCGACACCAAAGGTGACGCCGGCATCCCGCTGGCCGTGCTGACGCGAGCCGCCGCCGAGCCGCTGCTCGAGGGCGAGCACCGGGTCGGCCTGACCACCGAGCTGGTCGTCGAGACGCGGCCGGTGCACAACATCGTCGGGCGGCTGCCCGCCGGCGGCGATCGGCTCGACGGCGCTGTGGTGATCGGTGCCCACTACGACCATCTCGGGATGGGCGGACCGAACTCGCTCGCTCCCGACGCTCACGAGCCCCACAACGGTGCCGACGACAACGCCTCGGGCGTCGCCGCGCTGCTCGAGGCCGCCCGCTCGCTGGCGGCGCGCCGCGACGAGCAGCGGCGCGACGTCTGGGTAGTGGCGTTCACCGGCGAGGAGGATGGGCTGCTCGGCTCCGGCCGCTTCACCAAGGAGCCGCCGTCCGGGCTGGTGATGGACGAGGTGGTGGCGATGGTCAACATGGACATGGTGGGCCGGATGCGCAACAACCGGCTGTCGGTGCTCGGCGCCGAGTCGGCGGAGGAGTGGAAGGAGCTGGTCGAGCCGGCGTGCGCCGAGCTCGGGGTCGACTGCCACCTGGGAGGCGACGGCTACGGACCGTCGGACCAGACGTCGTTCTTCGCCGTCGGCGTGCCGGTGCTGCACCTGTTCACCGGTGCCCACGAGGACTACCACAAGCCGTCGGACGACTGGCAGGAGATCAACGCCGCCGGCGGCGCGCGGGTGGCGGCCCTCGCCGCCAGGCTGACGGCCGACCTCACCGGCCGCGGCGGGCGGCTGACCTACAAGGAGGCCACGGCGCCGGCGCCGGCCGGCGACGTGCGCTCGTTCGGCGCCTCGCTGGGCACCATCCCAGACTACGCCGGCACGCCCGACGGCCGGCCCGGCATGCTGCTGGCCGGCGTGCGGCCGGACGGCCCGGCCGACCAGGCCGGCCTCGAGCGAGGCGATCTGATCGTCGAGCTGGCCGGCCGCGAGGTGCGCGACGTCTACGACCTGATGTACGTGCTGCGCGAGGCCAAGCCGGGAGACGAGGCCACCGTGGTCGTCGAGCGCGACGGTGAGCGGCTGACGCTGCCGATCGTCTTCGGCGCGCGGCAGAGCGTGCGCTGAGCCGCGCGGGGCGCGAGCTGGCGATGGGGCGCGCGGCAGCCGGCCTGGCCGGCCATCTGCGGACCCTCGGCCGCTACTTCGGCGACTCGGTCTGGCCGCCCGCGCCGCCCGCCGCCGAGCCGTGGCGCGGCAACGTCGAGGATCGGGTGCGAGGCAGGGTGCCGGTCACCGGCCGGTTCACCCCCGCGCCCGCCGCGGCCGGCGACACCCTGGCGGTGTTGGTGCACGGCATCGGCGGCGACGCCGACAGCCGCTACCTGGCCTCGGCGGCGCGCGGCGCGCAGCAGCTCGGGCTGGCCTCGCTGCGGCTCAACCTGCGCGGCAGCGATCCCGTCGCCGGCGACCTCTACCACGCAGGCCTGACCGCCGAGCTCCACGCCGCGGTGGCGCACCCGGCGTTCGCCGCCTTCCGGCGGATCGTGGTGATGGGCTACTCGCTGGGCGGCCACCTGGTGCTGCGGTTCGCCGCCGAGTCTGAGGACCCGCGGGTGGCGGCGGTCGGGGCGGTGTGCGCGCCGCTCGACTTGGCCGCAGCCTCGAGCGCCTTCGAGCGCCCGGCGTGCGCGCCCTACCGCGCCTACGTCATGCGCCGGCTGCGCGGAATCTACCGCCGGCTGGAGCAGGCCGGCGCGCCGCTGCCGAACCCCTACCGAGTGGTGCGCCAGGCGCGCACTCTGCGCCAGTGGGACGAGCTCACCGTCGTGCCGCGTTTCGGCTTCCGCGATCCCGACGACTACTACGCCCGCGCCAGCGCCGCCCCGGTGGTGGACCGGCTGCGAGTGCCGGCCCTGCTGCTGGCCGCCGAGCGCGACCCGATGGTGCCGCCGGCCGCCATCCGCCCGTTCGAGCCGGCGGCGGTGAGCGGCGCGCCGCTCACCGTCGAATGGCATCCGACCGCGGGCCACGTGGCGTTCCCGGGCCGCCTCCGCCTTGGCGTTGCCGGCCCGCCGGGCCTCGAGCCGCAGCTGCTGGCCCGGCTGCTCGCGCTGGGCGAGGGGGCGCGCGCGGCGTAACAAAACCGCCGGCGCCGGCGCCTACCCACACGTAACGGGCAGCGGCGAACGCGGCGGAGAGCCGCGTCGTCATCCCAGTCGAACTCCAGGAGAGGAGAGCGAATCGATGCCGGTCCACATGGTGAAGAACTACGTCCTGCGCTACGACCTCGACCAGGATCGTCCGTGGCTGATCGTCCACTACCAGGTCGACGGCCAGTGGAAGAACGTCAACTGGTTCCCGCCCAAGGAAGACGCCGTCTACCTGGCCGACATGCTGCGCAACGAGAAGCCGGTCTACTACGTGGAGGGCCGCAGCGGCAAGAAGTGGCTGACAACCGCCTCGGAGCAGGTCGGAGAGGAGGAGACCTAGCCTCAGCTCCTCACCCATGATCTGCGGCGCAGCCGCATCTGCCTGAGATCTGCGGCGTCACGCTCCCGCCGGTCATCCTCGGCGTGCTGCCAGCACCTCGCGCCGGGGCACCGCCCGAAAGGTGGTCCGGTCGCCAGACCGCGCATCTCCAGACAGTTGCGGCCGCTCGCCACGACCGCAGGTGAGAAGGTCGGGCCAGGCGCCCGCGCGTACCCCCTGCGCGCGTCCGGGCCGGGCGTATTAGGATGCCGTCCGCTCGCATCGAAAGGGGGTGCCAGTGAGAGACAGACTGTTGCACGCCGCGCTGGCGGCCGTCTGGTGCGCCGCGGCGCCGGTCCACACATCGGAGGCCGCGGCCGCCGGGCCTCCCGACCTGCCCCGCCACGAGCTCATCCTGGCGCGCCACTCCGACGCGGCGCGCACCGACTACGACGTCTGGCGGATGTGCGGCGACGGCAGCCAGCTTGCCGCGCTGGTGGTGGAGGAGGGGCACCAGTTCCAGCTCTCGGTGGCGCCTGATGGCAGCGAGTTCCTCTACACCAGCAGGCCACCCGGCGGCAAGGGCGACATCTGGCGCCGTGGCTTCGGCCGCGGTGAGCCGGTCAACCTGACCGACCATCCCGCCAACGACGTGCAGCCGGCCTGGTCGCCCGACGGCAAGCGGGTGGCGTTCTTCTCGGACCGGGATGCCGAGAAGCCCGACCTGTACCTCCTGGAGCTCGAGGACGGCTCGGTTACCCGGCTGACCGACAACGCCTTCCACGACTCGGGCGCCGCCTGGTCGCCGGACGGCGGCTCGATCCTCTTCACCCGCTACTTCCCGGGCTCCGAGGAGGCGGCGGAGCGGCGCGAGGGCGCGGGCGAGATCTTCCGGCTCGACCTCGCGAGCGGGGAGGAGGTCCAGCTCACCGAGCTCGGCGGCTACAACGGCGACGTCACCTACGCTCCCGACGGCAGCTGGATCGCCTTCCACCGCGCCGCCGACGGCGGCGTCGAGCTGTGGCGGATCGACGCCGACGGCTCCGATCCCCGGCCGCTGACCGACACCCCGATCGACGAGTACACGCCGCGATTCTCGCCCGACGGCGGCTGGATCGCGTTCACCGCCGGTAGCGGCCACGACGGCCTGGGCACCTTCGACCTGTACCTGATGCGCCCCGACGGCTCCGACCGCCGGCTGCTCAACGCCGCCCCCAACACCGAGGCGTGGCACGAATGGCGGCCGGGCGAGCACACCTGCCGCTGACCCGGCCGCCGCAGTCACCGCGGCTCCTGCCGTGGAGGAGGAACACGAGATGAGCGACAGCGACAACGCCGCCTTCGGTCTGGCCCGCCTCGGCCAGATCGCCGTGCCGGTCACCGACATCGACCGCGCGGTCGCGTTCTACCGCGACGTCCTGGGTATGCGCTTCCTGTTCCAGGCGCCGCCGGGGCTCGGCTTCTTCGACCTCGACGGCGTTCGCCTGATGCTCGACGCGCCGGCCGCCGAGCACGCCGGCAACGCTTCGGTCCTCTACTACAAGGTGGACGACATCCAGGCGGCGCACGCCACCCTGGTCGCGCGCGGCGTCACCTTCGAGGGCGAGCCCCACCTGATCGCCAGGCTCCCGGACCACGAGCTGTGGATGGCGTTCTTCCGCGACCCCGACCGCAACCTGCTGGCGCTGATGAGCGAGATCAGACGGCAGGGCGGCTGACGCCCGGCCAGGCCGTCACGGTCGAACCCTGTTCGGCCCCGGACGGGCCCCCTGCCCAAGCGCTTCGGCCGCTGGACCGCCTCTCGCAATCGAACGGGCTAGCTCGCCCGCGTGCCGGCCGGCGGCGGCTGGCCGAGCGTGAAGCAGAAGGTGGAGCCGTTGCCGCCGCCATCGGACTCGACCCAGATGCGACCGCCGTGAGCCTCGATCACCCGTTTGGCGATCGCCAGGCCCAACCCGGTGCCGTCCGCCGCCGAGTCCAGCTTCTCGAAGATGCGGAAAACCTTGTCGTGGAACTGCGGGTCGATGCCAATGCCGTTGTCGCGCACGAAGATCACCTGCTCCTCGCCGTCGAGGCGGCAGCCGACCTCCACCCGTGGCCGAGACTGCTCGCCCATGAACCGAGCGGCATTGTCGATCAGATTCTGCAGCACCTCCATGATCTGCGTCGGATCGGCGAGCACCCGCGGCAGCTGCGGCGAGATCAGAATCTCCACCTTGCGGTCGGTGAGGCGTCCCTGTACTGCGGCGACGGCCTGGCGCGCGAGCTCGCCCAGGTCGGTCCGCTCGAACCGGCTCTCGCGGCTCTCCATGCGCCACAGCTTGTGGAGCTGGTCCAGCAGGCGGCTCATCGCCTCGGCCGCCTCGCGAATCCGCTTGAGGTTCTCTTCCATCCTCTGTTCATCGCCCGCCCGCCGGTCCTTCTCCAGCAGACCGAGAAAGCCCTGAATGGTGAAGACCGGGCTCTTCAGATCGTGCGAGATCGAGTAGGTGAGGTGCTCGAGCTGCTCGTTTCTCATCTCGAGCTTGCGGATGAGCTGCATCCGCTCGTGCTCGAGCCTCCGCTGCTCGACGAGGAGCTTTTCGAGCATCAGGCTGCGGCGGCTCACCACCGCCACCCGCCAGCGATAGACGGTCCAGGGACCCGCGATCAGGGCCCCGGCGACCAGCAGGAGGAAGGCAGGCGTCTGATAGAAACGGGGCCGCACCCGCACCCTGAGCACCGCCTCTCGCGAGTTCCAGACGCCGTCGTTGTTGGCGGCGATGACGCGGAACGAGAAAGCTCCGGGCGGCAGCCCGGTGTACAGGGCTTTGCGCTCGCGGCCGGCGTCGAGCCAGTGCTCGTCGAACCCCTCGAGCCGGTACCTGACCACCACCTTCTCGGGCGCCTGGAAGCTCAGGGCGGCGAAGGAGAATTCGAAGCGTCGGCGGCCGGGAGGCACGTCTATGGCCGCATCGGAGGCCGCCGGCGGCGCGACTTCCCTGCCGTCGATCGTCAGTCGCCTGATCAGCACCGGCGGCGGTACCGGGTTGCTTGGCACGTGGTAGGGATCGATCACCGAGACACCGCCCAGAGTCGGCACCCAGAGCCTGCCGTCGGAAGCCAGATGCATGTGGGTGGCGCCCGTGCACTGCGACTCGGCCATGCCGTCGGCTTCGTCGAGCAGATCGGGCTCCAGGATCTCCCGCTCGCCGTCCAGGAACGCCACGAGCTCGGACTTCTTCACTCGCACCACGCCCTTGTTGCTGCTCATCCATGCGTAGCCCCGGTCGTCCTCCCGATAGTCGTAGACCGCATCGGCAGGCAGACCGTTCTGCGCCGTGAGCGCCGCGATCTCGCCGTCTCGCATCCGGGCGAGACCGCCGGTCGTGCACAACCAGATCACGCCCTCGTCATCGACCGAGGCGTTGAACACCAGGCTGCCGGGCAGGCCCGCCTCGGCCTGGTAGCTGGTGACCTCGCCGTCGGCTGCCAGTACCGCCAGGCCTTCCTGGGTGCCGACCAGGAGGTTCCCGGCGGCGTCCTCAGCGATGGAGAGGACGAAATCCGACGGCAGCCCATCCGCCACGCCGAAGGCCTCGAAGCCGCCGCCTTCGGCAACCCTGACCAGACCGCCCCCGCGGGTAGCGGCCCACAGCCGGCCACTGGAATCCTCGTACACCAGCCGCACCTGGTTGGTCGGCAAGCCGCTCGCGGTGGTGAACAGCGTCTCCTCTCCGTCACGCAGCCTGAGCAGGCCAGCGTATGACGAGATCCAGAGGTCGCCGCGGCTGTCCTCGAGAAAGGCACGCACCCGGACTTCCGGCAGGCCGGTTCCCGACGTGAAGCGCGACACCCCGCCGTCCGCGATCACGTCGACCGCTCCGAGATCGCCGCCCACCAGAATGCTGCCGTCGCTCCTCTCGTACAGACTGTTGACGCGCTCAGAAGAAAGCCCGCTGGCACGGGTGAAGTTGCGGAACTTGCCGGCGCGCAACTGGTAGAGGCCGCTGGTGTAGCTCGAGATCCAGACGCTTCCCTCGTGATCGAAGGCGAGGCTGTTGACCGAGTGCAGCGAACGACCGTCGAGGCTCGTGAGGTGCTCGAACCTGTCGGAACCGGCGCGGCGCCGGAAGAGACCCTGCTCGGCGGCTACCCAGAGACTGCCGTAGTCGTCCTCCGCCAAGCCGAAGATCTCGACGCCCTCGAGCTGCGGCGATTTGCCGGTCGCGCCGTCGAGGTAGCGATACAGACCTCCCTGCGTGCCGATCCAGAGGCCCCCGGCGGCAGCTTCGGAGAGGCTCGTGACGCTTGCATCGGCCAGGCCCGTGGCCGGCCCGACCGTCTCGTAGCGCCCGTCCGTGAGGCGGATCAGGCCCCTGCCCTCGGTGCCGAACCACAGCACTCCGTGACGATCTTCGAAGACGGCGCGAACCGGGATCGCCGTCAGGTCGGGATGATCGACCGGCACCAGCCGTTTCTGCTCGACTCGGAAGGCGCCCTGGTTCGCGGTGCCGACCCACAGCACGCCGGAGCGATCCACTTGCAGAGCGCGAACCGAGGTCAGCGTTTGCTCTGCCGCCAGCGGCGCCAGCCGTCCGTCCTCGAACTTCCAGACCCCCTTGTCCTGGGTGGCGATCCACAACCGGTTGCCGTCCTCGACCAGGCCGTAGAACGAGCTGGCGGTCAGCGCGGGTACGGTGTCCTGGGTGAAGACCTCGAACTCGATGCCGTCGAAGCGGGCCAGACCTCCGAAGCCGGAGATCCAGAGATCGCCAGCGGCAGTCTGCTGCACGCTCAGCAGGACATTGGTGGGGAGTCCCTCGTCGGTGGTCCAGTGCCTCAGGACAAGCTGCGCGAGCGGTATGTCGGGGTCCACGCCGCGCGGCACCGTTTGCGACAGCCCCGCCGCCGGATAGGCGACTGCCGCCAGGAGCGTCACGCCGAGCCAGCGCATCAACCGGCCTCCCGGGTCTCCGGTTCGCCTCAGGGCCAGATCTCCAAGAGGCGTCGCTTGAGCCGAACAAGAGCGGCGAATATCATCGGCCTAGTTTGCGAGCTGGCCTCACGGGGCAGCGGGCATGACGGCCGACGAATACCGCAGATCGACCGGGCACAAGCCGCCCCGGGTCCTCCTCGTCGAGGACAACCCGGCCCACGCTGAGCTGATCATGCGTTGCCTCCTCGATCACGAGGTCGCGAACGACGTCGTACACGTGGGGGACGGCCAGAAGGCGCTCGACTATCTGTTGCGGCAAGGGGACTACGCGGCCTCGGGCACGGCCTCGCGTCCCGAGGTTCTCCTGCTCGACCTGAGACTGCCCAAGGTCGACGGTCTGCAGGTTCTCGAGGAGGTCCGGCGGCACGAGACGTTCGATGATATGCCAGTGGTCGTTCTGACCACCTCGAGCGCCCGACGGGACGTCAGCCAGGCCTACGCGAAGCGGGCCAACAGCTACCTCGTCAAGCCCTCCGAGTACGACGGGCTGGTGCAGATGATCGAGGACTTCGGCTCCTACTGGCTGTACTGGAACCAGCGGGCAAGCTGACAGCCGGCTCGGCGGGATAGGATCGCCGGCCACGTGCCCGAGCTCTCGCTGCCGCCGTTCCTGGCCCGCCGGCGCCTCGACCACGCCGCCGCGCTCGACGCTGTGGTCACCTCGGGGGCGCACATCGCCTCGGGCTTCGCCACCTCCGAGCCGTCGGCGTTCTACGCCGCGCTGTGGGACCATGTGCGGCGGCGTGACCTGCACGACCTGACGCTGACCAGCGCGCTGTTCCTGGCACCCCACCCGATCCTGGTGGGCGACGAGCTGGCGGCGCTGCAGCGCGAGCGGCGCGCGGCGGGTGGAAGGGGCCCCGGCGACGAGCCGGCGGGCGGCGGGCTGCTGGGGAGGATGCGCCACCGCTTCGAGGCGCTGGTGGGGAAGGTCGAGGCGATGGGCTCGCTGATCACCCACTACGAGGAGTTGCGCGAGCGGCGGATCCGGCTGGTGTCGGGCTTCCTGGGACCGGCGCTCAACACCGTCTTTCCCGAGCGCTGGCTGGTCGAGGCGCTGCACGGCGAGTGGGCGGGGCGCAATCTGGCGCGCAGCGGCATCCTGGCGCAGCACCCGGTGCACTTCCCGGACGCCCCCGACGGGCTGATCCTGGGTCCGGACCTCGAGCTCGACATCGACGCCTTCGTGCTGGTGATGACGCCGCCCGACGCCGGCGGGCGGCTGTCGCACGGCGTATCGAACGGCGCCAACGGCGACGCCTTGCGCGCCTGTCTGACGGGCGACGCCAAGATCCTGCTCTACCTCAACCCGCGCTACCCGTTCGTCGAGGGCCATCCCGAGTCGCCCAACACGGTGGTGGCCGAAGCGCTGCGGCCGGCAGCCGAGGAGGGGCGGCTGTACGTGGTCGAGACCGACCACCCGGTGCCGGCGCTGCCGGCCGGGGTGTTCGACCATCCGAGCGACGCCGAGCGGGCGATCGCCGAGCACGTCGTCAACCACATCGAGATGCACCCCGAGCTGACCCGCGGCCGGGCGCTCCAGGTGGGGATCGGCGGCACCGGGGTGCTGGCGGTGCGCGGGCTGGCCGAGTCGAGCTGGACCGGCCGCAGCTACACCGAGATGCTCGAGCCGTTCACCTGGGAGCTGTTCGAGCGCGGCAAGATCGCCGGTACCCACTTCGTCCGCGCCGACGGCACCCGCGAGCAGCTCGACGGCAAGCTGGTCGCCACCTTCGCCCTGGCGCCCGAGGACTCCGATTTCTACGATCGGCTCGACGGCGACGGCCGGGCGCTGCTGTCGGCGGCCTCGCGGGTGGTGGTGTCCGAGGCGTTCTACGGCGGCCTGGGGATCAACAACATCCTGGGAATCGACTTCGTCGGCCACGTCAACGCCTCGGGCCGCGACCGCAACCCGTACTCCGGCTTCGGCGGGGCGGCGATGATCCAACGCGGCCTGGGCCGCGGCGGCGTCGCCTACCTGTGCCTCAAGTCGACCCACACGACGCCGGAGGGCGAGCGGCGCAGCTCGATCTTTCCCTACCTGCCGCGGGGCACCCCGGTCACCCTGATGGGCGCCGATCTGATGGGCACCCGCGAGGGCGCCCGCTTCTACCTGGTGACCGAGCACGGCGTGGCCGAGATCGGCGCCCGCGACCAGCACCGCTTCGTGCGCGCCTTGATCAGCGTTGCCCATCCCGACTTCAGGGATGAGCTCGAAAAGGCAGCCTGGCGCGAGCTCAGGATCTGAGCTGCGCCGACGAGCGCAAGACGATGGCCGGTAGCGGCGACCGTCTCTCGTCGCGGCGCGGCTCGGCGATCGTCGCCATGGCGGTCGGTCTGGCTGTCTTGGGATGCGCTCCGGCCGGCGAGGAGCCGGCCGCGCCCGGGCCGGCCGTAGAGGCGGCCGCCCTGGAGCGGGCGCGCGCCGCTTCCGCCGAGCTCGGCAAGCGGCTGACCGCCGAGCTCGCCGCCCGGCTGGTGGCGGGCACGCCGGCCGCGGCCATCGACGTCTGCTCCCGCATCGCGCCGACAGCGGCGGCGGACCTCAGCCGGGACGGGCTCGCGATCAGGCGAACGAGCGTCCGCTACCGCAATCCCGACAACGCCCCCGATCCGTGGGAGCGCGGCTGGCTCGAGCGCCTCGGGCAGCAGATTGCCGCGGGCGAACCGCCGAGCGAGGTGCACGAGATCGATCGCGCGGCGGGCGAGCTGCGTTTCCTGCGCCCGATCGTGGTCGCCCCCGACTGCCTGAAGTGTCACGGAGCCGAGAGCGAGCTCGACCCCGTGGTCCGCGAGCGGCTCGGCCAGCTCTACCCGGAGGACCGGGCCACGGGCTTCGCCGCCGGCGACCTGCGGGGCGTGTTCAGCGTGCGCGTCGAGCTGGGCAGCGCCGGACCGGGTTGAGCGCGGGCCACCCCCGCCTGGCGGCCGTCGGTTGTCGACGGGCCAGGGCTGCCAGGGTCGGGCCAGGGTCCGCCAGAACCCGGCGCCCGCCGCCGCGTATGAAGGCCCATGCGGAAGCTCGCAGCGTTAGCGCCGACCGTGGTCGCGCTGTCTTTGGCCCTCCGTGCCGTCGCGGGCCTCGCCGCCGAGCCGACCGAGCTGGTGGACACGGTCGGTACGCTGGCGCTGTCCGAGGAGCTCGACGCGCGCGGCAACCTGGGGGGCGTGGCGGTCGACCGGCTGGGCTTCCTCTATGTGGCCAACTTCCGCGACGCGCTTTGGCGGATCTCGCCCGAGGGCGAGGTCGAGACCCTGAGCCGCGCCTTCTACGGCTCTTCGGGCATCGCCGTGGACCCCCGCGGCGACGTCTACCAGGCGAGTTTCTTCGGCAACACCGTCACCCGGCTGCGCCGCACCGGCGAGGTCGATCGGTTCGTCGAGTCCGGGCTGGCCGGCCCGGTCGGCCTGGCCTTCGATCCAGAGGACGGCAGCCTCTACGTCTGTAACTGCAACGGCAACTCGATCGCCAGGGTGTCGCCGGCGGGGGCGGTCGAGACCCTGGCCGAGAGCGAGCTCTTCGGCTGCCCCAACGGCATCGCCGTCGGCCCGGACAAGGCGCTCTACGTCACCAACTTCAACCACCACGACCTGCTCAAAGTGACGCGCACCGGTGAGGTGTCGCGGTTCGCCAACGTGCCGGGGGGCGCCGGCAACGCCCATCTGGCGTTCTCCAGGGGTTTCTTCTACGTCACCAAGATCATCGCCAACCGCGTGGTCAAGGTGTCACTCGAGGGCGAGGTCTTTCCTGTCGCCGGCAGCGGGGCTCCGGGGCACGACGACGGCCGAGGACCGGAGGCGGCCTTTTTCCATCCCAACGGCATCGCGGTGTCGCCGGCCGGCGACCGCCTGTACGTCAACACGATGATCGGTGAGTACGGTCAGCCCACGCCTTCGACGCTGACGGTGCGCACGATCGACTTGCTGACCCTGAGCTCGATGCTCGAGGCGGCGCTCGAGGCGGGCGGGGTCGAGGCGCTGGCGTCGGCGTACGAGCGGTGGGCCGCCGATCCGGTGCGCGGCCGGGAGAACACCATCGGCGAGCTGATCGCGCTGGGGTACAAGCACCTGTCATCGCGCCGCGTGCCCGAGGCGCTCGAGCTCTTCCGGCTCAACGCCGCGGCCCACCCCGAGGCGGCGGCAGCCCAGTACCACCTGGGTGAGGCCTTCCGCTACACGGGGCAGACCGACCGCGCCGTCGAGCAGTACCGCAAGACCCTGGCGCTCGACGCCGGGCACGCCCTGGCGGCGTCGCGACTCGAGCAGCTCGGCGCCGCCGGCTGAGCCGGCCACCGCCGGTCGCCTCGTGCCCACTGGCCGGGTGAGCGGTTGGCCGTGGCCCGATCCGCTACGATGGCCTGGTTGAGCCGAGCCGACGACTCCCTCGAGCGCGTCCGAGCGATCCTCGCCGCCTGGCCCGAGACCCGGGAGGCGCTGTCGCACGGCTCGCCCACCTGGTGGGGCGGCAAGAAGACGTTCGCCTCGTTCCACGACGACCACCACGGCGACGGCCGGCTCGCCCTGTGGGTGAAGTCCAACGTCGTCGAACAGCAGTCGATGGTCGACTCCGCTCCCGAGATCTTCTTCGTGCCGCCCTACGTGGGCCCCAGCGGCTGGGTCGGCGTCCGCCTCGACCGCGGGCTCGACTGGGAGATCGTCGCCGGCATCCTGGAGACCGGCTACCGGATGGTGGCGCCGACGCGAGCGGTGGCGGCGCTCAAAGCGCTCCAGGCCGGCGCACGGCCGGCCGCACCGGAGCGCTGAGGGTGCCGGAGCCCGCGCAGCCGCGAGCGGTTCCGTGGCCACGCTGGCTGCCGCGCCGTCCGGTCTCCGGGTGGGCGCTGGGCTGGGGCGTGGCGGCGATGTTCCTGGTCGGCACCGGCGCCAGCCACGGCTGGAGCGACGGCGGCATGGCGCGGGGGCTGGCCGGTGGTCTGCTGGGCTGGCTGGTCGGCGGGCTCGGGACGGTCGCCGGCATGGAGCCGGGCGGCCGGCTGCCCGTGCCGCGGCTGGCGGCAGCTGCGGCCGGCTGGGCGGTGTCGTTCGCCGCGGCGGTGGGCTCGGGCTGGTGGCTGGCCGAGTGGTGCGAGCGGTCGACGGTGTTCGGCATGCATTCGGCCGGCTTCCTGGGCCTGGCGGTGGGTGCGGGCATCGGCGGCGCCGTGGGCGGCCTGGCGGTGGCCGCGGTGCGGCCTGGCGGGGCGGGGTGGAGCCGAGCGCTGGTCCGGGCGCCGGTGGTCGTGGGTCTCTGGGGGGTGGCGTTCGCGCTCGGCTTCCATCTCGCGCTGATCGCCGGGATTGTCCTCGGGGAGTTCGTCAAGCGTGCTCTCGAGCCGTTGGTCGGCTGGTACCCGGGGCTGGTCCTCGGCTGGGGCCTCGGCGCCGCGCTGGGCGGCGCGCTGGCGGGTGGCCTGGGCAGCATCGCCCTGCGACGCCCGCCCGCCGGCGACGGGGCCGAGGAAGACGGTCGTGCCGTGGCGAGCTGAGCGGCGCCGGCAGGCGGTGACGCTCGCGGCGCTGGCGGCACTGCTCGCCGCCGGCTGCGCGAGCGGCGGTGCGGTGGGGCTCGCCTACTGCATCGAAGAGGCGGCGAAGAGCTTGCGGCGCGCGCCCGCCGAGCGCCAGGTGCGTCGCGACTGCCGGCTGGGGCTGCCGGTGCCGGCGCGGGTAGTGGCCTTCCCCAGCGGTCCGGTGTCGCGTGCCGACCTGCGGCAGGTCGGGCTGAGCGACGCCGAGGTGGACCGGGTGAGCTACCTCCAGATCGGCGGCCCGGTCGAGCGGCTGAACGTCCTACCCGCCGCCCGGCGGCCGCGGCCCAGCCGCACGACCTACCATCGGCGGTTCGTCGAGACGCCGGAGCTGCTGGCCTGCTGGGCGAACGCGGGCCGGGTGACGGTGGTGGTGGAGCGGGCCGGCGACCGGCTCCGGCTGGTCGGCCTGGAGTAGGTCGGCGCGGTGGCGCGGCGGCGGTCGGCCCGCGGGTCGCGTGCTAGAGTCGTCACCGGTTTCAGCCGCAGCCAGACGGTACAGGGTGCCCGCAGCACCCGCCATCCGGGAGGTGTTGCCATGCCATCACGCATCCGACCCGTGACCCGTGAGACGGTCGCTGACCCTGAGCTGAAGCAGCTGCTCGACGACGGCGCCGAGGGCTGGTGGAAGGACGCCGAGATGTTCGGAGTCATCGGCCGCGTCCCCGACCTGCTCAAGTCGATCGTGCCGGTGTTCGCCTCGTTCTTCGGCGGTGGGCGGATCGAGCCGCACCTGTTCGAGATGATGCGGATCAAGACCGGCCAGATGAACGACTGCGCCTACTGAAGCACCGTCCGCACCGCTGCCGTGCGCAGCGACGTACAGCCGAAGGAAGAGGTGGTGCTCTCGGGCAGCTACGGCTCGTTGCCGCGCCGTGAGGCGCTGGCGGTCGAGCTGGCCGAGCGGATGGCGATGGACCCGCACTCGGTGGACGACGGCTTCTGGGGCGAGCTGCGCGCCGAGTTCACCGACGAGGAGATCGTCGAGTTGACCTTCGCCTGCTCGATCTTCAACTGGGGCAACAAGTTCAACATCACCATGCGGCTCGATACCGACGGCGTGCAGTACGAGCGCGGCATGGAGTACAAAGAGGCGCCGACGTTCTGGCGGCGCGGCGCGCAGGGGAGCTAGAGCGGCGGGCCGGCCCGGCGTCGCCCGGCCCGGCGTGACCGCGCCCTCGATGGAACGAGATCGCAGGAGGCTGCTGGCGCTGGCGGGGCTGTCGGCGATGCTGCCGCCGGGGGCTGCGGCGGTCACGCTCCAGGCGCTCTACGCGCAGCACCTGCTGGCCTACCGGGGAGTCTGCGGCCCTCATGCGCCGGATATACCGGCGCGCCCGTGCTCGTTCGCCGAGTACGCCGGCAACGACTTCGTGGGCAGCGTTTTCGGCGCTTTCGGCCTGACGCTGGTAACGGTGATGGCCGCGCTGGTGACGGCGGCTGCGGTCGCCCTGTGCTGGCTGTCGGCGCTGGCCTGGCGGCTGGCGCAGGGCCGGCGGCCGGCGCTGGCGGCGGCCGTGGCGGTGCTGGCTCTGGCGGCTGCCGGCGACTGCGCCGAGCCGGCGCTGGTCGGCGGGCAGACACCGGCGCGGCTGGGCTTCGATCCGGCCGCGTGGCACCCGCTGGCCGGGCTGCTCGGGGCGGCGGGGGGCTGAGCCGTGGCGTACGACGAGCAGCTGGCCGAGCGCGTGCGCGGAGCGCTGGGCGAGTTCGCCGGCCTCAGCGAGCGCAAGATGTTCGGCGGCCTGGCCTTCCTGGTAGGCGGCCACATGTGCTGCGGCGTGGTTGGCGCCGAGCTGATGGTGCGGGTCGGCGCCGAGGGCTACGAGGCGGCGCTGTCCGAGCCGTACACCCGCGAGATGGACTTCACCGGCCGGCCGCTCACCGGCTTCGTCTATGTCGGCCGCGACGGGCTGAGCTCGGACGGCGACCTGCGCGCCTGGGTCGAGCGCGGCGCGCGCTACGCCAGTTCGCTGCCGGCCAAGCGCGCCTAGCTGGAGCAGCGGCCGTGTTCAGCGTCGAGATCCTGTTGCTCGGGGTGCTGGTCTTCCTGGCGCGCATGGTGGACGTCTCGCTGGGCACCCTGCGGGTGATGTTTCTGGTGCAGGGGCGCTCGGGGCTGGCGTTCCTGCTCGGCTTCTGCGAGGTGGCGGTGTGGGTGACGGTGGTCACGGCGGTGATCCAGAACGTTCGCGAGAAGCCGGTCCTGGGGGTCTTCTTCGCCCTCGGCTTCGCCACCGGCAACGTGGTCGGCATCGCCGTCGAGCGCAAGCTGGCGCTCGGCAAGCTGGTGCTCAAGGTCATCACCCGCTCGGCGGGCGAGCGGCTGGCCGACCTCCTCAGGGCGGACGGCTACCGCGTCACGACCTTCGAAGGGCGTGGCATGCGCGGTCCGGTGACCGAGCTCTACATCGTCTGCAACCGCCGGCAGGTGAGCCGGATCCTCGACGTGGTGCGGCGCGAGGACCCGGAGGCGTTCTACATCACCGAGGCCGCGCGCGAGGTCAGCGAGCCGCCGGAGCCCGATCCGGCCTCGGCCGGCGGTTGGCTGGCGGGGCTGAAGAAGAAGTGAGCGGCGGCGCCAGCGCCACGGTCGCAGGGCCGGCGTTCCAGGACCTCATGCCCGACAACCACTGTTTCGGCTGCGGCCCCGGCAACGAGTCGGGCCTGCGCATCAAGAGCTACTGGTCGGGCGAGCGCGAGTCGCTCTGCCGCTACCGTCCCGAGCCCCACCAGGCGGCCGGCCCCAGGGCGTTTCTCAACGGCGGCATCATCGCCACCCTGATCGACTGTCACGCCATCTGCACCGCCGTCGCCGACGGCTACCGGCGCGCCGGGCGGGCGATCGGCGAGGGCGAGATGATCTGGTACGTCACCGGCTCGCTGACGGTGGAGTACCGGCGGCCGACGCCGATCGACCGGCCGGTGGAGGTCACCGCGCGGCTGGTCGAGATCACCTCGCGGCGCACCCTGGTGGAATGCGAGCTGTCCTCGGACGGTGAGCTGCGTGCCGCCGCGCGGGTGGTAGCGGTGCGGGTGGACCCCGCCTGGAGGGCCGGCCGCTAGAACCGTGTCGGACACGCTCTACTCGGCGTGCCTGTTGCTCGCGATGGTCGCCGTGACGGTGGCGTGGGCCGTCTGGCTCGGCCGCCACTCACGGCTCGGACGGAGCCGGGAGGCGGCGTGGCGGCGGCGGCAGGGCAGGCTGGCGGGGGCGGCGGTGGCGCTGACCGCCGTCTCGCTGGCGATCCACCTGCCGTTCGGACACCCGCCGGGCAGCGCGCGGGCGCTGCCCCCGGCGGAGTTCGTCGCCGAGCACCGCGCCATGGTCTGGGTGGCTCTCGCCGGCATCGCGGCGCTGCTCGGTGCGTGGCGCGCGTTGGGCCGGGATCGCGGCGGCACGAGCTAGAATTCCCTCCGGAGGCTGCATGACGGAAGCCGCGACCCGCCGGCTCGAGGCCGAGATCGACCTGGCCGCCCGGCCGGAGCGGGTGTTCGACGCCCTGGTGACGCCGTCGGCGGTGCGCGACTGGTGGGCGGCGGCGCGGGTGGTGGTGGTGCCGCGCCGTGGCGGGGTGTGGGCGGCGGCCTGGGGCGCCGAGGAAGACGACCCGGACTACGTGACCACCGCGGTGATGAGCGAGTTCGAGCGGCCGCGACTGCTGACCCTCACCGACTACGACTACCGGGCGAAGGGCGGCCCGGCGCCGTTCGCCGGCGAGATCGTGACCCGGTTCGAGATCACCCCGGCCGACTACGGCGCGCATCTGCGGGTCACCCAGACCGGCTTCCCGGCCGACTCCTCGGCCGACGAGTTCTACGAAGCCTGCCGCAAAGGCTGGCGGGACACCCTCGAAGGGCTGCGCCGCCACCTCGAAGGCGAAGGTCTCTGACCGCCGGACCGCTCAGCCTGTGGCCGGCGGGTGGAACAGCTCGGCCAGCCGCTCGACACCGTCGACCAGCCGCGGCCCAGGGCGGCTGAACAGGCCGTTGGCGTCGACCGCCGCCACCCGGCCGGCGGCGACCGCCGGCAGCCGGCGCCAGGCGGGCAGGCCGGCGATCGCCTCGAGCTGGCTGGCGGCCCCGGTGGCGTCGAAGCCGCACGGCATGGCCACGATCCAATCGGGCGCGGCCTCCGCCAGCTCGTCCCAGCCGCGGCGCACCGAAGGACCACCGGCCTCGCCGAACAGGTCGCGGCCGCCGGCGGCGTCGATCATCTCCGGCACCCAGTGGCCGGCGGTGAACGGCGGGTCGAGCCACTCGAGCGCCGCCACCCCCGGCCGCGGCCGGTGGGCCACCCGGGCGCGCACCCCGGCCAGACGCTCGCCGAGCTCCGCCACCAGCAGCTCGGCCTGCCGGCGCCGGCCGATCCGCCGGCCGACCCGCTCGATGTCGGCCAGCACGTCCGCCAGCCGACGGGGGTCGAGTGACAGCAGCTCCGGGCAGCGCTCGAGCGGCGCCACCGCGCCGTCCACCTGGGCGGTGGAGACCGCGCATACCGGGCACAGCTCCTGGGTCAGGATGAGGTCGGGCTCGAGCGCCGCGATGCGCTCTTCATCCAGGGTGTAGAGGCTGTCGCCCGAGCCCACCTGGGCGGCCACCGCGGCATCCACCTCGGCCGGCGCCAGGTCGGGCGCCAGCGCGCTGCCGGTGAGCTGCGGCAGCCGGCGCGCGGCGGGCGGGAAGTCGCACTCGTGGCTCACTCCCACCAGCACGTCGCCGGCACCGAGCGCGAACACGATCTCGGTGGCGTTGGGCACCAGGGAGACGATGCGCACGGCGCGCACTCTACCGCGCCCTCGACCGCGTCCTTTTCGACCCGCCCCCGGTGCTACAGTCCCCCAAGGCCCAAGCCCCCTCCAGCCCTCCAGCCCCCAAGCCCCAAAGCCCCGAGCCCCCCGTGTCCACCACCGGCGCCCCCCCCAACCGACTCGCCGGCGAGGCCAGCCCCTACCTCCGCCTCCACGCCCACAACCCGGTCGACTGGTATCCGTGGGGCGACGAGGCGCTCGAGCGGGCGCGCGCCGAGGACCGGCCGATCTTCCTGTCGGTGGGCTATTCGACCTGCTACTGGTGCCACGTGATGGAGCGTGAGTCGTTCTCCGACCCGGCGATCGCCGAGCTGATGAACCGCGACTTCGTCAACGTCAAGCTCGACCGCGAGGAGCGGCCGGATCTCGACGAGATCTACATGATGGCCACCCAGGTGATGACCGGCCACGGCGGCTGGCCGAACTCGGTGTTCCTGACGCCCGAGCTCAAGCCGTTCTACGCCGGCACCTACTTTCCGCCCGCCGACCGGCAGGGCCTGCCCGGCTTCCCGACCGTGCTGCGCTCGCTGGCGGCGGCGTGGCGAGAGCGGCGCGGCGACGTCGAGGAGCAGGCCGCCAGCCTGGCGGGTGCGCTCGAGCGGCTGATCGAGCAGCGCGCCGCACCGGCGGCCGAGCCGCCGCCGGCCGACTCCGCCCGCCGGGCGCTGGCCGAGCTCGAGCGCGGCTTCGACCCCGATTGGGGCGGCTTCGGCTCGGCGCCGAAGTTCCCGACCCCGTCGAACCTGTGGCTGCTGCTGGAGCTGGCGGGTGAGCAGGGCGGCGAGGTGGCGGCGGAGCCGTCGGCGGCTCGCATGCTGGCCACCACCGTCGACCGGATGGCGCGCGGCGGCCTCTACGACCAGGTCGGCGGCGGCTTCCACCGCTACGCCACGGACCGCGAGTGGAAGATCCCGCATTTCGAGAAGATGCTGTACGACAACGGCCTGCTGCTCGAGGTCTACGCCCGCCACCACCGCCTCACCGGCGACCCCGAGGCGGCGCGGGTGGTGCGCGAGACCGCGGCGTTCCTGGCGCGCGAGCTGACCTCCCCCGAGGGCGCTTTCTGGAGCGCGCTCGACGCCGAGACCGACGGCCGCGAGGGAGCCTTCTACGCCTGGAGCCGCGAGGCTCTGCGCGAGGTGCTGGACGACGAGGGGTTGGCGTTCCTCGGTCCGATCTACGGTTTCGACGGACCGCCGTTCTTCGAGGGCGAGTACGTGCTGCACCTGCCGCTGCCGCTGGCCGAGCAGGCGGAGCGGCGGCGGATGGAGCGCCGCGAGCTGCTGGCCGAGATCGAGCCGCTGCGACGCCGGCTGCTGGCGGCGCGCGACGAGCGGCCGCGGCCGCTCACCGACGACAAGATCCTGGCCGACTGGAACGGCACCGCCATCGCCGGGCTGGCGGTGGCGGGCCGGTTGCTCGACGAGCCGGCGCTGGTCGCGCAGGCGGCGGCGGCGGCGGAGTTCCTGCTCGGCACGCTGCGGCAGGCGGGCGGGCCGCTGCTCCATTCGTGGCGCGACGGGCGCGCCGGTCCGGCGGCCTTCCTGGCCGACTACGCCTTCCTGATCCGCGGCCTGCTGGCGCTCGAGCGCGCCGCCGGCGACGAGCGCTGGCTGGCGGCCGCCGTCGAGCTGGCGGCAGAGCTCGACGAGCGGCTGGCCGACCCGGCGGGTGGCTACTTCGTCGCCGCCGCCAGCCCGGACCTGCTGGTGCGCAGCAAGGAGGTGTTCGACGGCGCCATGCCGGGCGGCAACGCGGTGGCGGTGCTCGATCTGCTGACGCTGGCCGAGCGCACCGGCGAGGCGCGCTGGGGTGCCGCCGCCTCGGCCGCGCTGGCCGCTTTCGCGCCGCTGGTCGAGGCCCATCCGTCGGCGGTGCGCGCGCTCACCATCGCCGCCGCCCGCTACCACCGGCTGCGCGCCGCGCGGCCGGAGCTGTTCGCCGCCGGCGCCGCCGGGCGGGCCGCCCCGGCGGAGGCGGCGACCGGCGAGCCGGTGGGCGCGCGGCTGGAGCTCGGCGAGCGGCTGGACGACGGCTGGCGGCGGTTCTCGCTGGAGCTGTCGATCGCCGACGGCTGGCACCTGTATCCGCCGGGCGTCGACCCGGGGCTGGGCCGGCCCACCGGCCTCGCCGGCCACGACCTCGAGCTGCGCGAGCTTGCGCTGCCGCGCGGAGTCGAGCGCCGGCCGGCGCCCGGGCAGCCGCCGGCGCGGCTGTACGAGGAGCGGGTCGTGCTGCGCGGCGAGCTGCGGCCGGCCGGCGAGCGGCCGCGGCTGGAGCTGAGCTTCCAGGCGTGCGACGAGCGGCGCTGCCTGGCGCCCGCCAGCCGGCTGCTCCCGGTGGCGAGCGGCTGAGGCCGGGGCGGCCGGCCGGCGTTCGCGGCCGCGCGACCCAGCCCGTGGAGATGGGCTCCCGCCGCCGCCGCTTCCACTATACTGGTGGGCCGGAGATGGGCACAGCTAACCTCAGTCTCGCTAAGGGTTTCCGCCGCCGCGTCGTGCTCGCCGCGCTGCTGGCCGGCGTCACCTGCCTGGCCGTCGCGCAGAGCGACCCGCAGCCGCGCGTGGTGCGCATCCAGGTCGACGCCATCATCCATCCGGTGACCGCCGAGTTCATCATCGAATCGCTGGCCGAGGCCGACCGTCTGGGTGCCGACCTGTTCGTGGTCGAGCTGTCGACGCCCGGCGGGCTGATGACCTCGACACGCGAGATCGTCACCGCCATCCTGGGCGCAGAGACGCCGGTGGCGGTGTACGTCTCGCCGAGCGGCGTGCACGCCGCGTCGGCCGGCTTCTTCATCCTGATGGCCGGCGAGATCGCCGCCATGGCGCCGGGGACCAACACCGGCGCTGCGCACCCGGTGGGCGGCCAGGGCGAGGAGATCGAGGGCGATCTCGGCGAGAAAGTGGAGCAGGACGCCGCGGCCCAGATCCGCTCGCTGGCGGCGCGCAACGGGCGCAACGCCGAGCTCGCCGAGGCGGCGGTGCTCGAGAGCCGGTCGTTCACCGCCGAGGAGGCGCTCGACAACGGGCTGATCGACCTGGTGGCCGGCGACCTCGACGAGCTGCTGGCGGCGATCGACGGCCGCAACCTGGCGGCCGAGGGCGCGGAGGAGCGGCCGCTGCGCGTCGCCGGCGCCGAGATCCGTAGCCTCGAGATGACCGCCGTCCAGCGCTTCCTGTCGGCCATCGCCCATCCCAACATCGCCTACATCCTGATGACCCTCGGCGGGCTCGGCCTCTACTTCGAGCTTTCCAACCCCGGCGCCATCCTGCCGGGGGTGGTCGGCGGCATCTGCTTGATCCTGGCGTTCTTCGCGCTCTCGGTGCTGCCGGTCAACTACGCCGGCATCGCGCTGATCGCGCTGGCGCTGGTGTTCTTTGTCGCCGAGATCAAGGTCACCAGCTACGGCCTGCTCACCGTCGCGGGCCTGGTATCGCTGGTGCTGGGCTCGACCATGCTGTTCAAGAGCGCCGACCCGGCGATCCGCGTCAGCAAAGAGGTCATCGCCAGCGTGACGTTGTTCGCCGGCGTGGTGGTGGCGATCCTGCTGCTGCTGGTGGTGCGCGTCCACCGCTCGCGGGTGACCACCGGCGCCGAGGGCCTGGTGAGCAAGCACGCCACCGCGCGCACCGCTCTCGACCCGGCCGGCAAGGTGTTCGTCTGGGGTGAGATCTGGAACGCGGTGGCAGAGCGACCGGTGGCCGCCGGCGCGACGGTCGAGGTGACCGCGGTGGATGGCATGACGCTCAAGGTGCGCCCGCTGGCCGAGAGCGCAACCGAATCGGGGAGGGAGTCCGCATGAGTCTCTACGGCATAGGCATCGTCGCCGTCCTGGCGCTGTTTCTGTTCAGCCGCTGGGTCAACATCCTGAACGAGTACGAGCGGGCGGTCGTCTTCCGCCTCGGGCGCATCCTCAGCCAGCCGAAGGGCCCGGGTCTGGTTCTGATCTTGTGGCCGATCGATCGCATGGTGAAGGTGTCGCTGCGCACGATCGTGCACGACGTACCTTCGCAGGACGTCATCACCCGCGACAACGTCTCGGTCAAGGTCAACGCGGTGGTCTACTTCCGGGTCGTCGATCCGATCAAGGCGGTGGTCGAGGTCGAGAACTACCTGTTCGCCACCAGCCAGATGGCGCAGACGACCCTGCGCTCGGTGCTCGGCCAGGCCGAGCTCGACGAGCTGCTGTCGGAGCGCGAGAAGCTCAACGACGAGCTGCAGTCGATCATCGACGCCCACACCGACCCGTGGGGCGTCAAGGTGTCGTCGGTCGAGGTCAAGCACGTCGACCTGCCGCAGGAGATGCAGCGCGCGATGGCGAAGCAGGCCGAAGCCGAGCGCGAGAAGCGGGCCAAGATCATCCACGCCGAGGGTGAGAAGCAGGCCGCTCGCTCCCTCACCGACGCCGCGGAGACGATCAGCACCAACCCGACGGCGCTGCAGCTGCGCTACCTCCAGACGCTCTCCGAGATCTCGGTCGAGCACAACTCCACCATCCTCTTCCCGATCCCGCTCGAGCTGCTCGAGGCGTTCAGGCAGGGGTTCAAGAGGAATCCGGATTGAGTTCGGATCAGGACGCCAGCTACTACGAGATAGCCCTCACCAACCGGCAGGTCCTGACGATCTTCATCGTCCTGCTGACCTGTCTGGTGGCGGCGTTCCTGTCCGGCGTCTGGATCGGGCGCGGCGGCGGTGGCGAGGTGCAGGCCGCGCTCGAGGAGCCGCTGGCCGAGGCCGACGACGCCTCCCAGCTCGCCGAGCTCAACTTCTTCTCGGATGCGCCGCCGCTCGACGGCGCCGTGCGGCCCGGCAGCGCCCCGCGGCGGCCGGACCCCACTCAGAGCCAGCCCAGCGAGCCGGTCCCAGCCACCGGTCCACCGGCCTCGACCCCGCCGCCGGCCGCCGACCGGCCGCCGGCCGAGCCGGCTGCCGAGCCCCCGGCGCCGTCGACCCCCGGCGGCCCGGTGATCCAGGTCTTCTCGACCGCCGACGCCGCCCAGGCGCGGCGGCTGGTGCAGCGGCTGGGGGCGGGCGGCTACCCGGTCTACCTGCTCGAAGAGAGCCTCCAGGGGCAGAAGATGTTCCGCGTGCGGGTCGGCCCCTACCGCGAGGAGAGCGAGGCGCGGCAGGTCGCCGAAGAGCTGCGGCGGCAGTTCCGGCTCGACACCTGGATCACCTCGCAGCAGCCCGGCTAGGCCGGCCGGCGCTCCGCCGACGGTGGCCATCCCCAACCCACGCCGCCCAGGGCGCTGTGCCGGGCGCCGGCTAGCCGCCGCGGCCGGCTGAGCGCGCGACGTGCGGCGCACCGCTCCCTGGTTGGTGGCGCTCGGTGGCGGTATCGCCTGGGCGCTCTGCTTCGGGCGGCAGGGCTACCTGGTGGCGCCCTGGCTGGCGCTGGTGCCGCTCGTGCTGCTGCTCGACCACCGGGCCGCCGGCCGGCTGGGGTGGCTGCACGGCGTGGTCACCTGGTTGGTGGCGGTGCACTGGATCCGTGCCACGCTCGAGACCTACGGCCACCTGGCGCCGTGGCTGGCGGCGGCGTCGCTGCTGCTGCTCTGCCTCTATCTGGGGGCGTTTCACGGTCTGTTCGCGCTGCTCGGGCGGCGGTTGTGGCGGCGCGGCGGCTGGCCGGCGCTGGCCGGGCTGCCGGCGCTGTGGGTGGCGCTCGAGCTGGTGCGCGCCCACCTGTTCTCGGGCTTCCCCTGGAATCCGGCGGCGCACGCTTGGGTCGAGGTGGCCGGCGCGCTGCCGCTGGCGGGCTGGATGGGAGCGTACGGCGTCTCGCTGCTGGTGGTGGCGGCCAACGTCGGGCTGGCCGCGGCGCTGACGCGCGGCCGGCGGGTGGCGGGCGCCGCGGTCGTGCTGGCCTGCCTGCTGGCGCTGGCAGTGGCGGCGCGCTGGGCGGCGGCGGACGACCGACGGCCCGCCGGCGGTGGGCTGCCGGTGCGGCTGCTGCAGCCGAACTCGTCCAACCTGGTGAGCTGGGATCCGGTACAGGTGGCCGAGAACTACCGCACCATCTTCGAGCAGTCGCATGCCGCCTGCGACGAGGCCGGCGCGCTGCTGATCTGGCCGGAGAGCGCCGCCTGGCCGTACAGCTTCGAGCGCGACGCGGAGTACCGCCGGGACCTCGAGCGGCTGGTGGCGTCGGGCTGCCCGGTGCTGCTCAACTCGACCGACGAGCGGCCGCAAGGGTTCTTCAACTCGCTGCTGCTGGTCGAGGCGTCGGGAGTGGCCGGCCGCTACGACAAGCGGCACCTGGTGCCGTTCGGCGAGTACGTGCCGCTGGCGCGCGTCTTCGCCTTCCTGCAGCGCATCGCGCGCTCCGCCGGCGACTACGTGCCGGGCAGCGAGCCGGCGGTGCTCGGCTGGAGGGGGGAGGCGCTGGGCCCGGCGATCTGCTTCGAGGTGATCTTCCCGGCCGAGGTGGCGGAAACGGTGCGTGCCGGCGCCACCCTGTTGGTGACGGTGACCAACGACGCCTGGTACGGCGATACCAGCGCCCCCTGGCAGCACCTGACGGCGGCGCGCTTCCGGGCCGCCGAGAGCCGGCGCACCGTGCTGCGCGCGGCGATCACCGGGGTGTCGGCGGTGATCGGCCCCGACGGCGCCCTCGACGCGACGCTCGGCGTCGGCGAGCGGGGCGTGCTGCGCACGCGGGTGGCCGGCCGGAGTGAGCTGACGCCGCACAGCCGCCACCCGTGGCTCGCACCGCTCGGCTGCGCCGCGGTCGCCGCGCTGGGGCTCGCCGGCACCCGGCGGCGCGGCTGAGACCGCCTGCCGGACGGGTCGGCCGGCGCGGCGGCTTTGCTATATTCGGCCTCGCCCCGCGGAGGCGCCGTGATGATCACCCCCGAGACCCAGCAGCAGCTCACCACCCTGGCCGAGCGGCTCGAGAGCCTCCGGGGGTATCTTTGAGCAGGCCGACCTGGACCGCCAGCTGGCCGAGCTCGACCGCCAGATGCAGGCGCCCGACTTCTGGTCCGGCGGCGGCTCGAACTCCGCGGTGCTGCAGAAGCGGCGCGCCCTCGAACGGCGGCTGAAGACGCTCAAGCGGTTGCGCGCCGACGCCGACGAGCTGGCGACCTGGCAGGAGCTGCTCGAAGAGGGCGAGACCGACGCCGAGCTCGGCCGGTTCGTCGAGCGTCTGGACCGGGAGCTGGACGAGCTCGACCTGCAGCTCAAGCTGTCGGGGCCGGACGACGACAAGAACGCCCTGGTGGCGATCCACCCGGGCGCGGGCGGCACCGAATCGCAGGACTGGGCGGAGATGCTGCTACGCATGTACCTGCGCTGGGCCGAGCAGCGCGGCTACGAGGCCGAGCTGCTGGACCGGCTGGAGGGCGAGGAGGCCGGCATCAAGAGTGCCACCTTCGCGGTGCGGGGGGAGCTGGCCTACGGCTACCTGCGGGGCGAGAGCGGCGTCCACCGGCTGGTGCGGATCAGCCCGTACGACGCCGCCAGCCGGCGGCACACCTCGTTCGCGTCGGTCTACGTCTACCCCGAGATCGACGACGACGTCGAGGTCGAGGTCGAGGACAAGGACCTCCGGGTCGACACCTACCGCGCTTCCGGCGCCGGCGGCCAGCACGTCAACAAGACCGAATCGGCGGTGCGCCTCACCCACCTGCCGACCAACATCGTGGTCTCCTGCCAGAACGAGCGCAGCCAGCACAAGAACCGCGCCACGGCGATGCGCATCCTGCGCGCCCGGCTGTACGACCTCGAGATGCAGAAGCGCGCCGAGGAGGCCGCCGTGCGCGAGGGCAAGAAGAAGGAGATCGCCTGGGGCAGCCAGATCCGCAGCTACGTCCTCCACCCGTACCGAATGGTCAAGGACCACCGGACGGGCGAAGAAGTGGGCAACGCCGATCGCGTGCTCGACGGCGGCATCGACCCGTTCATCGAAGCCTGGCTGAGCAGCCAGATCGGCGAGGACCGGGAGGCCGGCTAGCGCCGGGCCGGCGGTCGAGCGAGGCATGAGCCAGACCGGTCCGGCCGGCGGCGAGCCGGCGATCGACTTCGTATCGCCGCTGCCGCCGGTGCGCTCCGGCATCGCCGACTACAGTCGCGATCTGCTGCCGCACCTCGCGCCGCTGTGCGATCTGCGGGTCATCCGCCTGCCCGGGCAGCCGGTGGCCGAGGAGCTGGTGGAGCGCTGGCGCCCGGCGGCGGCGGAGAGCTGCGGCGAAGGTGGTCGTCTGCCGCTCTACCAGATGGGCAACAACGTCTACCACCAGGCGGTCCACGAGCTGGCGCTCGAGCGGCCCGGTGTCGTCACCCTGCACGACGTCGTGCTGCACCACCTGGTGGTCGAGGTGACCTTGGGCGGCGACCGATCGGACCTGGCGGCCTACCGCCGCTGGCTGGCTGCCGACCACGCCTGGCCGGGTGACGCGGTGGGGCGGGCGCGGCGCTGGAACGAGCTGGGAGACGCCGCCATGTTCACGCTCCCGGTCCACCGCACCCTGCTGCGACGGCAGCGCGGCGTGCTGGTGCACAGCCGCTGGGCGGCCGACCGCCTGCGCGAGGACGACGACGAGCTGGCCGTGCGGGTGGTGCCGATGGGCGTTCCGCTGCCGCCGCCGGCCGACGAGGCGGCGGGCGCCGCCTTCCGGCGCCGTCTGGGCGTACCGGCCGGCGCGCCGCTGCTCGGCTCGTTCGGCTTCCAGACCCCGATCAAGCGCACCGCCCAGGCGGTGAGGTCGCTCGCCAGGCCGGAGTTGGCCGCGGCACACCTGCTGATCGCCGGCGAGGTGTCGCCGGTGGTCGATCTGCCGGCGGTGGCCGGCGAAGCGGGAGTCGCCGACCGCGTGCACGTCACCGGCTTCCTCGGCTACGACGAGTTCGAGGCGGCGATCGCGGCCTGCGACCTGTGCGTCAACCTGCGTTACCCGACCGCCGGCGAGACCTCGGCGTCGCTGCTCAGGGTGCTGGCGGTGGGCCGGCCAGGGGTGGTGTCCGACTACGCGCAGTTCCGCGAGCTGCCGGCGGAGGTGGCGGTGCGGGCACCGCTCGGTGAGGGTGAGGTGGCCGGGCTGGCGGCGGTGGTCGGCGAGCTGCTGGACGATCCCGCGCGGCTGGCGGCGATGGCGCGGGCGGCACGTGAGTTCGTGGGCGCGCGCCACGACCCGGCGAAGGCGGCGGCGGCCGCGGTCGACGCCTGCCGCGAGCTGGCCGAGCGCCGGCCGCCCGGCGACCGGCCCGCCCGGCTGGCGCCGCCGACCACGCTGGCCTGGCGGCGGCTGACGGGCAGCCTGGAGGTGGAGGGTGCCGAGCCGCCGTGGCCGGTCGGGGACCGCCGGCGGTTGCGGCTGCGGCTGCACAACTCGGGCGAGGCGCGCTGGCTGGCCGGCGCGCGCGGCGCCGGCGGCGTGATGCTCGACCTGCACTGGCGACGAGCCATCGACCGTCCGCGCGAGGCCAGCCGGTGGCTGCCGCTCGGTCGCGACCTGGAGCCCGGCGAGGCGACGGTGGTGGAGGTCGAGCTGCGCCGGCCGGTCGGCTGCCGGTTGCTGGTGATCGAGCCGCACGTCGCCGGCGTCGCCGGCTTCAGCGCGCTCGGGGGGCCGTCGTGGGTGAGCGAGATCTAGCGGCACCGGCGGCCGCGCTGCGCCGGCCACCGTGGGGCTGGCTGGCCCTGGGCCTGGCGCTGGCGGTGGTGGGGGGCCTGGGGTGGAGGGAGCTGGCGCCACCTCTCCCGCCGTTCCCCGATCCGCCGTCGGCGCATCCGGCGTGGGTACGTTGGCTGATGACGAAGCTGACGGCGGCGATCGGCGAGCGGGCGGATCAGCTGCTCAACCTCGCCGCCCTGGGGGTGGCGACGGCGGTGGCTGGCCGGCTGCTGGCGCGCCGCGTCGGCCCTCCGGCGCCCGCGATCCTGGCGCTGGCGATCTTCGGCTCGGGCGTCTGGGCGGCGGGGTTCACCGCCGGTGTGGCGCTCGCTCCGCTCGCCCTGGCGGTGGCCGCCTTCGGTCTGGTGTACGCCGGCCAGGACCGGCAACGGGCCCTCGAGGAGGTCTACCGGCCGGACGCCGGCGGCGCGCTCGGGCTGGCGCGCTGGGCGGGGGCCGGGCTGCTGCTCGCGGGGCTGGTGAGCTATTCGCCGCTCAACGCCGGTCTGCTGGTGCCGGCGGCCCTGGCGCTGCCGAAGGCCGGGCGGCGTGGGGCGGCGGCGGCGCTGGCCGGCGGCTGGCTCGCCGGGCTGGGTCTGGAAGCGTTGCTGGCCGGCCCGGCCGCGCTGGTGGCGGCGCCGTCCGGCGTCGGCTGGCGCTGGGACGGGGCGGCGGCGGCCTGGAACCTGCTCTATCTGGCCGCCGGGCGCAACGTCGGCCTGCTCACCGGCTACCTGCCGGTGGTGCTGCTGCTGGCGCTGGCCGGCGGCCGGCCGCGACGACGCGGGCTGGTGACGACCTGTCTGGTGCTGGCGGCGCTGTCCGCCGTGCTGCTGCCGTTCGACTTCGCCGGCGGCTGGCTCCACAAGGCGTTCCTGCCGCTCTACGGAGCGCTCTGGCTGGCGCCGGCCCGCGCTCCGAGCCGGCTCGGAATGGCGGCTACCGCGATCGGCTGCGGCATCGTGTTGTGGCCGCTGTGGGCGCCGCCGGGCCCGGCGGCGCTGGCCGACGGCGGCGCCGCGCTCACCAGCTCGTGGCCGCGGCGCCTGCTCCCTTACGAGTCCACGCTCCTCGAGCTGCCGCACCACGGCGCGGCGCGGCGCGGTCGGTTTGCCCTGCGCGCCGTCTCGGGCTGCCGCTACCGGCCGCAGGAAGACCGGTTCGAGGAGTTCGGCGGCGGTCGCGCCGAGATCCTGCTGGCGGCGCCCCCCGAGCTGGAGATGGTCGGGATCGAGTTCGGCCCCGGCGCGTCGAGCGAGCTGCGGGTCGGCGGCGCCGAGCTCGGCCACACCGTGTTCCGGCCCGACGGTAGGGTAGGCTTCGAGCTGCGGTTGACGCGCCCGCGGGCGCTCCACGGTCTGGCGCACGCCGAGCGCCGCCACGCCGTTCACCTGCTGAGCATCGAGATGCCGGGCCGAGCGACCGACACCCCCCTCAAGTTCCGACTGCTGGTGGCCGAGGCGCGATGAGTGAGGTGCCGCACAGCTGGATCGTCGAGTTGCGCGAGCGGCTGGCCTCGCCGCCGCCGGCGCGGCTGCCGGCCAGCGAGGCGCGGCAGGCGGCGGTGCTGGTGCCGGTCTACGTGGAGGCCGGCCAGCTGTGGACGGTGCTCACCCGGCGCTCCGACGACCTGCCGCACCACCGCGGCCAGATCGCCTTTCCGGGCGGCGGCCACGAGATCGGTGAAGACGCCTGGGGCGCGGCGCTGCGCGAGTCGCAGGAGGAGATCGGGCTCGACCCCGACAGAGTGCTGCGGCTGGGCCTGCTCGACGAAGCGGAGACGCCCAGCGGCTTCCGCATCGTGCCGTGCGTGGGCGCGGTGCCGCACCCGCTCGACACCGAGCTCAACGAGGACGAGATCGCCGAGCTGTTCGCGGTGCCGCTGCTGGCGTTCGCCGACGTGCGCATGGTGGAGGAGAGGCAGGTGACGATCAACGGCCAGGAGCGCTCGCTGCGCGTCTACCATCTTCCGGGCGGGCGGCAGGTCTGGGGCCTGACCGCGCGCATCGTCCAGAACCTGCTCGAGCGGCTGGGCCTGGAGAGCGGGGAGCTCGGCCAGTGAGCGGCGTACCCGAGCTGCGCATCGACGCGGTCAACGACACCGCGCCGCGGTCCGACGGCGACTACGTGCTGTACTGGATGACCGCCTTCCGCCGGGCCGACTGGAACTTCGCGCTCGAGCGGGCGGTGGAGTGGAGCCGCGAGCTGGGCAAGCCGCTGGTGGTGCTCGAGGCGCTGCGCTGCGACTATCCGTACGCCAGCGACCGGCTGCACCGCTTCGTGCTCGACGGCATGGCCGACAACCGCGACCGGTTCGCCGGCAGCCGGGTGCTGTACCACCCGTACGTCGAGCCGCGGGAGGGCGCCGGCCGCGGCCTGCTGGCGGCGCTCGCCGAGCGCGCCGCGGTGGTGGTGGGCGACTGGTTCCCGAGCTTCTTCCTGCCGCGCATGATGGCGGCGGCCGGCCGCAAGCTGGACGTTCGGCTCGAGCAGGTGGACTCCAACGGCCTGTTGCCGCTGCGCGCCGTCGACCGCGTCTTCAGCCGGGCCTACGACTTCCGGCGCCACCTGCAGCGCGAGCTGCCGCGCCACCTCGACGAGCCGCCGGCCGAGCATCCGCTGGTCGGCGATCCGCTGCCGGCGCCGGTGGAGCTGCCGCGCGCGGTCGCGCAGCGCTGGCCGGCGGCCGACGACGCCCTGCTCGACGGCGAGACGGGCCTCGACCGGCTACCGCTGGACCACTCGCTGCCGCCGGTCGACCGCCGCGGCGGGCCGCGGAGCGGCGCCGAGCTGGTCGAGCAGTTCGTCGAGCGGCGGCTCGAGCGCTACGCGGATGAGCGCAACCAGCCGCAGAAGCGGGTCACCTCGGAGCTGTCGCCCTACCTCCACTTCGGCCACGTCAGCCCGCACCGCGTGTTCGCGGCGCTGGTCGAGCGCGAAGAGTGGAACCCGTCGCGGCTGGGTACCGACGCCACGGGTGCGCGCGCCGGCTGGTGGGGGATGAGCGAGCCGGCGGAGGCCTACCTCGACCAGCTGGTGACCTGGCGGGAGCTGGGCTACAACATGACCTGGCAGCGCGACGACTACGACCAGTACGAGTCGCTGCCCGACTGGGCCCGGCGGACTCTGGCAGAGCACGAGAGCGACCAGCGTCCCCATCTCTCCGACCAGCAGCAGCTGGCGCGCGGCGAGACCCACGACCCGCTGTGGAACGCGGCCCAGGGCCAGCTGGTGCGCGAGGGTACGATCCACAACTACCTGCGCATGCTGTGGGGCAAGAAGATCTTCCAGTGGTCGCCGTCGGCGCGCGACGCCCTGCCGGTGATGATCGAGCTCAACGACCGGTTCGCGCTCGACGGTCGCAACCCCAACTCCTACAGCGGCATCTGCTGGTGCCTGGGGCGCTACGACCGGGCGTGGGGCCCCGAGCGGCAGATCTTCGGCAAGGTCCGCTACATGACCTCGGACAGCGCCCGGCGCAAGTTCGCGCTCGACCGCTACGTCGAGCGCTACGCGCCCGACGGCGACCAGCTCGAGCTGCCTGGCGGGTGATCGGCGAACCGCGCCCGACGGCATGGCCGGCCATGCGAACCCCCGCCGACGCGGCCGCCGACTGGCACTGGCGGCCGTCGCCCTGGCCGCCTCCTCCTGCACGGTGAGACAGATGATCTACCCGGCGCCCGCGGTGCGGGTGCCCTCGCCACCGCCGCCGCCGCTGACCGAGGTGGTCTGGAAGCTGGACGACGGCACGCCGATCGTCGGCTGGGCGTGGGACGGCGAGGCCGGCGCGCCGGCGGTGCTGTTCTTCCACGGCAACGGCGAGAACCTCGAGACGATGCGGCTGAGCGGGCTGATGGACGATCTCGCCGGGCTCGGGCTGGCCTGGCTGGCGGTCGACTACCCGGGTTACGGCGAGAGCGGCGGCAGCCCGTCCGAGGCCGCCCTGATCGAGGCCGCCGAGGGCGGCCTGGAGGAGCTCGGTCGGCGCTTCCCCGGCCGGCCGCTGGCCGTCTGCGGCTGGTCGCTGGGCGCCGCGGTGGCGGCCCAGCTCGCCGCCCGGCGGCCGGACCGCCTCGACCGGCTGGTGCTGCTCAGCCCGTGGACGACGCTGCCCGAGCTCGCCGGCGCCCTGTTTCCGGGCTGGATGGTGCGGCTGCTGCTGCGCGAGCGGTACGACACCCTGGCGGCGGCGCCGGAGCTCGAGCTGCCGGCGCTGGTGATCCACGGCGGGGCCGACCGGATCATCCCGGTGGAGCAGGGCCGGCGGGTGGCGGCGGCGCTGCCCGCGGCGCGCTGGATCGAGGTGCCGGGCGCCGGGCACAACGACCTGCTGGCCCGCCCCGAGGTGTGGCGCGAGCTGGCTGCGTTCCTGCGGCCGGCGGAGCCGCTGCGATAGGATCCGAGGGTTCACCGAAGCCGCCCCGCGCCGGGGCGCCGGCAAGCCAGGAGACCGTCCGATGACCGTAGCCGCCACCCAGACCAGCTCCATCGACCGCATCGTCGAGCTGCTCGGCGACGAAGCCGACAGCCTGCTCGAGCACACCTGCACCGGCATCCCGCGCGACATGCTGCACCTGCCGGGTCCCGACCACCTGGACCGGGTGTGGGGTATCTCGGACCGCAAGCCGGGGGTGCTGGTGAACCTCGCCCGCATCCACGACCACGGCCGGCTCGGCGGCACCGGCTACCTGTCGATCCTGCCGGTCGACCAGGGCATCGAGCACTCCGCCGCCGCCTCGTTCGCGCCCAACCCGGGGCTGTTCGATCCCGAGAAGATCGTCGAGCTGGCGATCGAGGGCGGCTGCAACGCGGTGGCCTCGACCCTCGGGGTGCTGGGCGCGCTGTCGCGCAAGTACGCCCACAAGATCCCATTCGTGGTCAAGCTCAACCACAACCAGCTGCTGACCCCGGGCGGCGGCTACCGCCAGGTGCTGTTCTCGAGCGTCGAGCAGGCGTGGGACCTGGGAGCGGCGGCGGTGGGCGCGACGGTCTACTTCGGTGCCGACAACAGCGACGAGATGCTCGTCGAGATCGCCGACTGCTTCGCCCAGGCCCACGAGCTGGGGATGGGCTGCATCCTGTGGTGCTACCTGCGCAACGCCGAGTTCAAGAAAGACGGCGTCGACTACCACTCCGCCGCCGATCTCACCGGCCAGGCCAACCACCTGGGGGTGACCATCGAGGCCGACATCGTCAAGCAGAAGCAGGCCACCAACAACAACGGCTACGGCGCGCTCGGCTTCGGCAAGACCCATCCGCTGGTCTACAGCGAGCTGACCAGCGACCACCCGGTCGACCTGGTGCGCTGGCAGGTGGCCAACTGCTACATGGGCCGCGCCGGGCTGATCAACTCGGGCGGCTCGTCGAGCGGCCAGGGCGACCTCGAGCAGGCGGTGCGCACGGCGGTGATCAACAAGCGCGCCGGCGGCTGCGGGCTGATCTCCGGGCGCAAGGCGTTCCAGCGGCCGCTGGCCGAGGGGGTGGCGCTGCTCAACGCCATCCAGGACGTCTTCCTGTGCGACCAGGTGACGGTCGCCTGAGGCGGCCGACGAGCCGCCGCCGGGCTCAGGCGAACAGCTCCTGGATCTCCGCCACCCGCTGCTCGGCGTCGCGCTCGCCGATGTCCATCAGCTCGTTCAGGTAGTCGGCCTGGAACAGCAGCAGGCTGAGGAAGTCGGGGCTGGCGGTTTCGCGCGTGCCGAGGCCGCGGGTGAGGAAGCGGAACGCTCCGGGCAGCTTGGGCTCGTAGCGCGCCGCCAGCCGGCCGAGGTCGACCGACGGCCGCAGCACCAGCAACCTGACCGGGCGCAGGTCGCCCCAGCTCTCCTCCGGCGAGGCGGTTAGCAGCCGGTTGATCCGCTCCAGCCGCTGGGCGTCGTGGTCGACCGAGTCGAGAAAGATGGCGTTGAGCAGCACGCCGGCGATCTGCGCCGGCGGCGGGTAGCCGCGCACCGCCGGCCGGTCGGCCTCCTCCCGGCTGCGCGGGTAGCGGGTGGAGATCGCCAGCACCCGATCGGCGCCCAGGTGGACCGCCGGCGCCAGCGGGGTGAGCATGCGCACGCCGCCGTCGCCGTACCAGAAACCGGTGATGCGGACGGCTGGAAACAGCAGCGGTAGCGACGCCGACGCCAGGACGTGGTCGACCGTCAGGCGGGTCTGCACGCCCACCCGCGTCGGCCGCTGCCACTCCTGGATGCGGCGGCCCTGAATCCAGGTCACGGTCTGGCCGGTGGCGTAGTTGAGAGTGGTGAGGGCGATGGCGTCCAGCCGGCGCCGGTCGAGGTTGGCGGCGATGCCGGCGATCTCGCCGTCCACCGGGCGCAGGCACTCCTCGAGCAGCGCGCGCAGCGGCGCGGTATCGAGCAGACCGCGGGTCTCGGGCGCGGCGGCCGTGCCGCCGGAGACCAGCCGCAGCCCCCAGCGCGCCATGCTGGCGGCCAGCGACAGGCCGCCGACGCGGAAGATCCGCTCCGGGTTGAGGCCTGCCCAGACGTCGCTCAGCTCGTCGACCGCCTGCGCCAGCGGCCCGGGGTGGGCGGCCAGGAAGGCGGCGTTGATGGCGCCGGCGGAGACGCCCGTGACGACGCTGAACCGCTTCTCCGGCATGCGTCGCGCGAGGCAGCGCAGCAGGCCGATCTGGTAGGCGGCACGGGCGCCGCCGCCGGTCAGCACCAGCGCGACGCGGCTGCCGTCCTGGGTCGAGTCGTCGGTCATGGCGCGATCGTCGCGGCCGGGGAAACGCCCTCATTGTGGTTGCCCGGCGGCGGCCGGGTCAACCGCGGGAGGCACCGGGCGATCGGGTAGACTCTGCCGGTCATGCGTCTGGGCGATCTCACGCTCCACCTGGTGAGCGACGGCGGCTTCCGGCTCGACGGCGGCGCGATGTTCGGCGTCGTGCCGAAGGTGCTGTGGGAGCGGCACAAGCCGGCGGACGAGCGCAACCGGATCCGCATGACGGTCAACTGCCTGCTGATCGAACGGGGCTCCGAGCTGACCCTCGTCGACACCGGGCTGGGCGACAAGCACGACGGCAGGTTCCGCGACATGTTCGGCCTCGAGCCGGCGGACCGGCGGCTGCCGGAGGCGATCCGCCAGGCGGGCTTCGAGCTCGGCGACGTCACCCAGGTCCTGCTGACCCACCTGCACTTCGACCACTGTGGTTGGAACACACGCGAGCGCGGCGGGCGGCTGGTGCCGACCTTTCCGCGCGCCCGCTACTGGCTGGCGCGGGGCGAGGTGGAGCACGGCCGCCGGCCCAACGAGCGCGACCGCGCCAGCTACGACGCCCGCAACTGGGAGCCGCTGTTCCAGGCGGGTGTGGTCGAGCTGTTCGACGACCGGGCGGAGCCGATGGCCGGCGTCACCGCGGTCAAGGCGCCGGGCCACAACGCCGACATGTGCATCGTGCTGCTCGACGGCGGGCCGGCCGAGCGCGGCGTCTTCTGGGCTGACCTGGTGCCGACCGCGGCCCACCTGCCGTACCCGTGGGTGATGGGCTACGACCTGTACCCGCTCGACACCATGCGCAACAAGCAGCGCTGGCTGCCGCGTGCCTGCGACGAGGGCTGGCTGTGCGTCTTCGAGCACGACCCGGAGCTGCCGCTGGCCCGGCTGCGCGAGGACAGGCCGGGCCGGTACGCAGCCGTACCGCTCGCCGAGGGCGCGCCGGTGGCGCCATGAAGCGGAGAGGCGGATGAGCGAAGAGCGCGATCTGATCATCATCGGCAGCGGTCCGGGCGGCTACGTCGCCGCCATCCGAGCGGCCCAGCTCGGCATGCGGGTGGCGGTGATCGAGAAGGACCCCAAGTTCGGCGGCACCTGCCTGCACCGCGGCTGCATCCCCACCAAGGCCCTGCTGCACACTGCCGGTCTGCTCGACAGCGTGCGGCGCGCCGAGGAGTTCGGCGTGACGGTGGGCGAGGCCGGTCTCGACCTCGAGCGCGCCCACGGCTACAAGAACCGCGTCGTGGACAAGAACGCCAAGGGCATCGAGTACCTGTTCAAGAAGAACGAGGTCGAGGGCATCCACGGCCGCGGCTGGCTGCTGGGCGCGCACGACGTCGCGGTCGAGAGCGGCGACGGCACCGCCACCTACCACGCCAAGAACATCCTCATCGCCACCGGCTCGGTGCCGCGCGAGCTGCCGGTGGCGGCGACCGACGGCGAGCGCATCCTCAACTCGGACCAGATCCTCCAGCTCGGGCGGGTGCCCGAGTCGCTGGTGGTGCTGGGTGCGGGCGCGGTGGGCACCGAGTTCGCCTCGATCTTCGCCGCCTTCGGCGCCCAGGTGACGCTGGTCGAGATGCTGCCGCGGCTGCTACCGATCGAGGACGAGGAGGTGTCGAAGGAGCTCGAGCGGGCGTTCCGCAAGCGTGGCATCAAGAGCCTCACCGGCACCAGGCTGGCGGGCGTCGAGCGCGGCGACGGCGGCCTGCGGATCGCGCTCGAGGGCGACGGCGGCGAGACCGAGCTGGCGGCCGAGATGCTGCTGGTGGCGGTCGGCCGTGCGCCGGTGACCGGTGAGCTGGGGCTGGAGGACACCGGCGTCGAGACCGACAAGGGCTACGTGGTGGTCGACGAGTTCATGCGCACCTCGGTGCCCCACGTCTACGCCATCGGCGACGTGGTGAACACCCCCTGGCTGGCGCACGTGGCGTCGGCGGAGGGCATCCTGGCGGTGGAGCACATGGCGGGCCAGGCGAAGCGCGGCCTCGACTACGACCAGGTGCCGTCGGTCACCTACTGCGACCCGGAGGTCGGCAGCGTCGGCCTCACCGAGGCGGAAGCGCGCGAGCGCGGCTACGAGGTGGCGACCGGCAAGTTCCCATTCTCGGCCCTCGCCAAGGCGGCGATCGAGGGCAAGACCGAGGGCTTCGTCAAAGTGGTGCGCGAGACCCGCTACGACCAGCTGCTGGGCGTGCACATCATCGGCCTGCACGCCACCGATCTGATCGCCGAGGCGTGCGTGGCGCTGCGCGTCGAGTCGACCACCGAGGAGCTGTTCCGTACCATCCACGCGCATCCGACGCTGTCCGAGGCGATGGCCGAGGCGGCCCACGCCGCGGTCGGCCATGCCATCCACATCTGACGGGCCGGGACCAGCGGGCGGCGCCCGCCGAGTGGGCCGACCCGCCACCTGCTACCGTTGACCCCCCGGCGCAACGGCGTTCGGACACGCTAGACGACAGGCGAGACAAGGAGCGAGAGACACGATGGCCACCGACGTGATCATGCCGCAGATGGGCGAGTCGATCGCCGAAGGGACGATCACCAGATGGCTGGTCAAGGTCGGCGACAAGGTGGAGCGCGACCAGCCGCTGTTCGAGATCTCGACCGACAAGGTCGACGCCGAGATACCCAGCCCGGCCTCGGGCGTACTGCTCGAGGTGATGCATGAGGAGGGCGCCACTGTCGAGGTGAACCAGCTGGTGGCGCGCATCGGCGCGGAGGGCGAGAAGCCGGCTGCCGGGGAGCCGGCCGAGGCCGAGACGGCCGCGGAGGCGCCGTCGGAGGCCGCCGCCGAGCCGGCCGCTGAGCAGCCGGCGGCGGACGAGCAGCCGAGCGGCGAGCGGGCCGCCGCCGAGCGCGAGGCGGTGGGCGAGCCGCGGGAGCCGGCAGAGGAGGAGTCCGACGAGGCCGAGCGGGTGCGCCGGTTCTCGAGCCCGGTGGTGCGCAAGATGGCCGCCGAGCACGGGGTCGACCTCTCCCGGGTCGAGGGCACCGGCATCCACGGCCGCGTCACCCGGCGGGATCTGGAGGCCCATCTGGAGGGCGAGGGGCGCCAGCCGGAGGCGCGCGAGCCCGAGGCCGCGCCCCACCAGCCGGCCGCGGCCGAGCGCCAGCCGGCGACCGCGGTGCCCGCCGCCGCCAAGCGGCAGCCGGGCGAGTTCCACGTGCCGGCCTACACGGCTGGTGAGAACGTCGAGATCGAGCCGATGTCGCGCATCCGGCAGATCACCGCCGCCCACATGCGCTACTCGAAGGACACCTCGGCGCACGTCACCACCGTCTTCCACATCGACATGTCGCGCGTAGCGCGGGTGCGGCAGCGGGCCAAGGCCGGCTTCCACAAGGCGCACGGCACCAAGCTCACCTTCATGCCGTTCATCTTCAAGGCGGTGGCGGCGGCGCTCAAGGCCCACCCCAAGCTCAACGCGGCGATCGATGGCACCGACATCGTCTACAAAAAGGACATCAACCTCGGCATGGCGGTGGCGCTCGACTGGGGCCTGCTGGTGCCGGTGATCCGCAACGCCGACCAGCTCAACCTGGTGGGTCTGGCCAAGGCGGCCAACGACCTCGCCGAGCGGGCGCGCGCCAAGAAACTCAAGCCCGAGGAGATCCAGGGCGGCACCTTCACTGTCACCAATCCGGGCGTCTTCGGCACCCTGTTCGGCACGCCGATCATCAACCAGCCGCAGGTGGCGATCCTCGGCATCGGCACCATCGAGAAGCGGCCGGTGGTGACCACCGACGCCGACGGCAACGACACCATCGCCATCAAGACCATGTCGTACTTCGGCATCAGCTACGACCACCGCCTGGTCGACGGCGCCGACGCCGACCACTTCATGAACGCGGTCAAGAAGGCGCTGGCCGAGGAGAGCTGGAGCGAGCTCGAGGCGTTCGGCTAGGCGCCGGCCGAGGCGCGCAGCCGTCCCACCGGCCGCCTCGCGGGCGCCGGCCGCGAAGCCGGCCTAGGCCCGCTCGCCGTCGCGCCGCCGCAGGCGGCCGACCAGGCCGTTGGCCACCAGGCGGCTGGCCAGCGCCGCCAGGCACCGGCCGAGCGTCTTGTGAATGCCGGACGGCCTGTAGCCCATCCGCCGGGCGGCCTCGGGCAGCGCGCAGCCCTGGGCGTAACGCAGCCGCAGCAGCTCCTGGCAGCGCCCCGAGATCTGCTCCAGGGCGGCCTCGAGGTCGTGGCGGAACTCGATACGCTGCTGGCCGGTGGTGCCTGGCTCGGCAACCTCCTCGAGCAGCGCGGCGTCCATCGAGGTGGTGAAGCTCCGGCGCCGTTCGCGCCAGTAGGCGCGGCAGCGGTTGCGTACCGTGCCGATCAGCCACTTCTCGGCGTCGCCGACCGAATCCTGCTTGTACAGGTAGGCCAGCAGGCTCTGCTGGATGAGGTCTTCAGCGTCCTGGTACGGGATGCGGTGGCCGGCAAGGATCGCCCGCAGCCGAGGCTGGAGCCGGGTCAGCAGCTCCTCCAGCGCTCGCTCGCGAGCTGGGCGTAGCTGATTCATGTCAACCGACCTTCGACAACTTCGCTTTTCAGTCTACCATCCCGGTGTGAGCGAGACGGTGCACGCCGCGCGCACGCTGCGCTGGGGCTACCTGGGCCGGGTCGGCTACCGCCGCGCCGACGCGTTGCAGCGCGAGCTGCGGGATCTGCTGCGGCGGGGCGAGGGCGACGAGCACCTGCTGCTGCTCGAGCACCCCCACGTCTACACCCTCGGGCGCAGCGCGCGGGCCGCCGACGTGCGCGCGCCGGCGCGCTGGCTGAGCGAGCGCGGCGTGACCGTGGAAGAGTCGGACCGCGGCGGTCAGGTGACCTACCACGGCCCGGGTCAGCTGGTCGGCTACCCGATCCTCGATCTGAGCCCCGACCGGCGCGACGTACGCCGCTACGTCCGGGACCTGCAGCAGGTGCTGGTACTGACGCTCGCCGACCTGGGCGTCGTCGCTGCCGCCGGCGGCCGCCAGGAAGAGGTCGGGGTGTGGGTGGAGGGCGCCAAGATCGCTTCGATCGGCGTCCACCTCAGCCGCTGGCTGACCACCCACGGATTCGCCCTCAACCTGACCACCGACCTGTCGTACTTCGGCGGCATCGTGCCGTGCGGGTTGGAAGGCGTGCGCATGACCTCGGTCGAGGCGCTGACCGGCGAGCGGCCGGAGCTGGCGGGGGTGGCGGAGGCGTGCGCCGGTCATCTGGCGGCGGTCTTCGGCCGGCGCCTGGCGCCGTTGGCGCAGGCCGGGTGACGGCGCCGTGCCGTACCGTCCGCTCGACCACACCGCCGATCTCGGCGTCGAGGTCTGGGCCGGCAGCCTCGAGGAGCTGTTCGGCGAGAGCCTGCGCGCGCTCACCGACTGCATCACCGAGGTCGAGCGCGTCGAGCCGCGCCGCGCCTGGCCGGTGCGGTTGGCGGCGCCCGACCTCGAACAGCTGCTGGTCGAGTGGCTGAGCGAGGCGCTCTACCTGTTCGACGCGCGGGATCTCCTGGCGTCCGGCGCGCGGCTCGAGATCACAGCCGGCGGGGAGCGGTGCGAGCTGGAGGGGGAGTTGTTGGGCGAGCCGCGCGACGCCCGCCGCCACCCGCTTAAGGTGCCGCTCAAGGCGGTCACCTACCACGGCCTCGAGGTGGTGCGTGCCGGCGGCGGCTGGCGGGCGACACTGATCTTCGACATCTGAGCCCGGCGGCCGACTCCGATAGGGTAGAGACCGAAGGGAGGAGTCCGATGAAGCTCGAGAGAGTCGACGACACCCGCTGGCGGCTGCCGCGCGAGGGCAAGATGCGGGTGGACGGCATCGTGTATGCCGACGACAAGCTGATGGCCCAGATCCGGCACGACCGCGCGCTCGAGCAGGTGGCCAACGTCGCCCATCTGCCGGGCATCCTCGGCGCCTCGCTGGCCATGCCCGACATCCACTGGGGCTACGGCTTTCCGATCGGCGGGGTGGCGGCGATGGACGCCGACGACGGCGTGGTGTCGCCCGGTGGCGTCGGCTACGACATCAACTGAGGGGTCCGCCTGCTGCGCTCAGGTCTGAGCCGCGACGACCTCCAACCCCGGCTGCGCCAGGTGGTAGCAGCCCTGTACGACAACATTCCGACCGGCGTCGGCCGCGGCCGTCGCGACCTGCGGCTCGGCAGGCGGGAGCTCGCCGGCGTGCTGCGCAAGGGGGCGGCCTGGGCGGTGGAGCGCGGCCTCGGCTCGGCGCGCGACCTGGAGTTCATCGAGGAGGGCGGCCGGCTGGAGGGCGCCGAGCCCAAGGAGGTGTCGGAGCGCGCCTACGAGCGCGGCGGGGCCCAGCTCGGCACGCTGGGCTCGGGTAACCACTTCGCCGAGATCCAGTACGTCGACCAGGTCCTCGACCCGGTGGCGGCGACCGCTCTCGGGCTGGCCGCCGGCCAGGTCACCATCACTATCCACTCGGGCTCGCGCGGCCTGGGGCACCAGGTCTGTAGCGACCACCTCAAGACCATGCTGCGGGCCGCCGAGCGGTACGGCATCGAGCTGCCCGACCGGCAGCTGTGCTGCGCGCCGCTCGGCTCGCCAGAGGGGCGGCGGTATCTGGCGGCGATGGCGGCGGCGGCCAACTACGCCTTCGCCAACCGCCAGGTGATGACCCACTGGGTGCGGGAGAGCTTCGCTTCCGCCCTCGCCGACGGCGCGGCGGCGGGCATCGAGGTGGTCTACGACGTCTGCCACAACATCGCCAAGTTCGAGACCTTCGAGCTCGAGGGTCGGCGAGTACGCGCCTGCGTGCACCGCAAGGGCGCCACCCGCGCCTACCCGCCGGGTCACCCGCAGACGCCGCGGCCGTACCGGCAGGTCGGGCAGCCGGTGCTGATCCCGGGCGACATGGGGCGGTACTCGTACGTGCTGGTGGGAACCGAAAAGGCCTACCGCGACACCTTCGGCTCGACGTGTCACGGCGCCGGCCGCCGCATGAGCCGCCACCAGGCCAAGAAGGCGGCGCGCGGTCGCGACCTGCGGCGCGAGCTCGAGGAGCGCGGTGTGGTGGTCATGGCCGCCGGCATGCGCACCATCGCCGAGGAGATGCCCGAGGCCTACAAGGACGTAGCCGAAGTGGTGGACGTGGTGGAGCGCGCCGGCATCAGCCGGACGGTGGCCAGGCTGCGGCCGATCGGAGTGATCAAGGGGTGAGCCGGCCGGTCGAGGTCGGGCTCAACGCGGTGATCCTGGCGGTCACCGAGGAGCGCCCGCGGGTGCTGATGGTGCGGCCCGGGGCGGGCGGAGACGGCCGCGATGCGCTGCCGTTCGGCCCGCTGGCGCCGGACGACGACCTGACGCTCGAGCTCGGTCTGCGCTCGCGAGTGCGTCACCAGACCGGGCTGGAGCTCGGCTATGTCGAGCAGCTCTACACTTTCGGCGACCGCGACCGCGACCCCGGAGGCCGGCGCGGCGAGCGCCGGCTGCTGTCGATCGGCTATCTGGCGCTGGTCCGCGAATCGCGCATGGCGGCGGCCGGCGGCGCCGCCTGGCGGGATGTCTACGACTGCTTCCCGTGGGAGGACTGGCGGCGCGGCCGGCCGGCGGTGCTGGGCGAGGCCATCGAGCCGGCGCTCGGCCGCTGGGAGCGCGCCGGAGGCAGCGCGGCGGAGCGGCGCGCGCGCGGCGAGCGCTGCGACATCGCCTTCGGGCGGCGCGGCGCGAGTTGGGACGCCTACCGGGTGCTGGACCGCTACGAGCTGCTGTACGAGGCCGAGCTGGTCGCGGAGGCGTGGCGCGACGGCGAGCGCGAGGTGCCGCCGCTGGCCACCGGCCGAGCGCTCGCCGCCGACCAGCGGCGGATCCTGGCCACCGCGCTGGGCCGGGTGCGCGGCAAGCTCAAGTACCGGCCGGTGGTGTTCGAGCTGCTCGATTCGACCTTCACGCTGCTCAAGCTCCAGCGGGTGGTGGAAGCGCTCGCCGGCGTGCGTCTGCACAAGCAGAACTTCCGCCGGCTGGTGGCGCGCGGCGGCCTGGTCGAGGGGACCGGCAAGCTGTTCCTGCAGACCGGCGGCCGGCCGGCGGAGCTGTTTCGCTTCCGCCGCGAGGTGCTGCGCGAGCGGCCGACCCCGGGGGTGCACCTGCCGCGGGTCGACGGCTGAGGCTGGCCGGCGCCGGTAGTGCGGGGTGGTATGCTGCTTTCAGTCCACCCTTGAAAGAAGCCCCGCGGCTGCGGCGCCGTGCCTGCCGGAGTCCCCGGCCGACCGCGCGCCCGGGCGCAAAGGAGGTGTCGCATGGTCTGGAGCGTCGAGTGGGACGGCAACTTCGTGGTCGGCGGTGATGGCAGCCGCCGGCTGACCCCCAACTTCCGCCTGCGTGAGCTCCGGCGGTCCGACGGCGGGGTGCGCGTGCACCGCGAGCTGGTCTCGGCGCTGCAGCTGCTGCGCGACCGGTTCGGTCGCGGCATCTCGGTCCGGGACGTCGCCTCCGACGGGCTGGGCGCCACGCTGGAGGCTGCGCCGGTCGACGATTTGCTGGCGGCGGCCGACGCGCTTGAGGCCCACCACCTGTTCGCCGAGGCGGTGCGCGACGGCGAGCAGGTGCGGGTGCGCATTCCGGATCCCGACCGGCTGCCGCAGATCGGCCTCGAGCAGGCGCTCGAGACGGCGTTCTCGGTGACCGCCGCCTACGAGACCGCCGGCGACAAGTTCCAGCAGGTGACCGGCAACTTCGACGGCGCGGGCCTGTCGTTCGGTCCGGCCCAGGTGAACTTCAAGACCGGTACCCTCGAGCCGCTGTTCGCCAAGTTTCGGGAGGCCGACGAGGCGGCGCTGCGCCGCTGCTTCAGCGACGAAGACGACTGGCAGGAGTGGAACCGCGTGCTGGCGCTCGACAGCTGGCAGGCGAAGGTGGCGTGGGCCGACAACCTGAGCACCGGCGCGCGCAAGGCGTTCATCGTCGATCCGTGGCGCGGCTACCTCAAGGCGGTCGGCCGGGTGGAGAGGTTTCGCGCCATCATGGTCGAGGAGATCCTGCGCAAGTACGGCCGCCAGGTGCTCGAGGACGTCCGGTTCCTGCGCGGGCTGGCACCGGATGTGACGATCGACCACCTGCGCTGCCTGTGCGCGCTCTACGACGTGGCGATCCAGCTGGGGGGGCTCGGGCGGGCCAAGGACGAGATCCGGGCTCGCGTCGAGCGCGAGCGTCCAGCGGACCAGTTCGCGCTGGTGCGGGCGGCGGTCGAGGAGCGGGGCCGCAAGGCGAGCCAGCAGTGGCGGGCGGACTGCATCAGCCGCCGGGTGGGCGTGCTCACCGGCGTGCCGCAGACGGTCAGCGAGTCGGGGGAGACGGCGCAGCGGGCCAACATCTGCTTCTACATGCTGCGGGACGTGAGGATCCGAGGCGCGGCGGAGCTGGCCGGGGGGCAGGCGGCGCAGGTGGACGGGGAGCTGGAGCGGGTGAGTCGAACACTGGCTACGGGGGGGACGCTGCTGGCGTAGGAGCGTGGCAGGTGCCCCGCCTGTCATCCCGAGCGAGCGAGGGATCGCGGCGCCGGCGGTGGGGAGTCGTGGCAGGGCCGTTCGCTTGGCCGGCGGGGGCCCGGGCTGCGCTCCAAGGGCGAGGGTAATGTCGCTCCGCCCGGGCCCCCGCCGGCTCGGCGCTCCCTCCGTCCTGCCTGTGTTCCGGCTCTTTCCCCACCCGTCATCCCGAGCCTAGCGAGGGATCTCGGCGCCGGTGGTGAGGCGTCGTGGCAGGGCCGGTGCGAGGTGGGGCCCGTCCGCTTGGC
>JBFGNS010000013.1:0-44978 GCA_041574955.1 Thermoanaerobaculia bacterium
AGGGTGATGGTCAACCTGCCGATGAGCGTGATCGACAAGGCGCTGCCGATGCTGCCGCAGGAGCATCTGCGCCGCTCTCACATTCACATGGAAGAGTGGGACCTGAGCCTCGGTGAGCTGCGCGAGCTGTGGCGCGAGGTGCAGGACACGCCGGACGCGACCTTCGTCACCGTCGAGGATGGCGACGAGCGGGTGCGGGTGTGGAAGGAGGGCGGCTACTTCAAGGTGTCGGTGGTCGACGGCCACGGCGGCGAGACGGTGGACGTAAAGCTGCCGGCGCGGGTGGTGGACGCGCTGCTGTCGGGTGAGGGCGAGGAGCTGAACCTGGCGGCCGCCTTCGAGGCGCTGCGCGACGCGGGCGCCGGCGACCTGGTCACCATCAGCGGCCAGAACGAGCAGGTCCGGGTCTGGATCGACCAGATCGCCGAGGCCCGCTAGGAGGTACGGCGATGCAGCCCCGAACGCGCAAAGTCCTCATCGTCTGCGGCGCCGCGACGGCCTTCCTGGTGGTCAGCTGGGCGGTTCTGCTAGGCGCCATCCTCACCGCCGGCGGCATCGCCACGGTGCAGTTCCGCGACCATACCGAGGGCGTCGGGTTCTACCTGCCGGTACCGATGGCCGTGATCAGCAGCGCGGTGAGCGCCGTCGGCGTCGTGGCGCCGCTTCATGCCGACGGGCTCGAGGTCCACGGCGACGTCGATCTCGGCGAGTGGGCGCCGTTCGTCGAGGCGGTCATGGAAGGCCTGGAAGAGTGCCCCGACACCACCTTCGTCGAGGTCGTCGACCACGGCGACCTGGTGCGGGTGTCGAAGCACGGCGGCAAGCTGCGGGTCGAGGTCGAGGACTCCGACATCTCGTTGCGCGTCGCGGTGCCGATCCGGCCGGTGCGGCGGGCGGTCGCCGGCCTGCTGCGCTAGCCGGCGCGCGAATCTGGGCGGCCGGGGAGCGAGCGCTCCCCGGCCGTCTCCGTTAGCATGGCGGCCGACGGTGGAGGAGCCAGCCATGAGCGACACGATGATCCGCGGCCTGGCCGCCGAGCTCGAGCACGAGGCCGCCGTCACCCGGCGGCTGCTCGAGCGGGTGCCGCCGGACCGTCTCGACTGGCAGCCGCACCCGAAGTCGATGACCCTCGGGCGGCTGACCGGGCACATCAGCGAGCTGGCCGGCTGGGGCAAAGCCACGGTGGAACAGCCGGAGGTGGATCTGGCCTCTGCCGGCGACCGCCGCGGCGCGGTGGCCGATTCGGTCGACGACCTGCTGGCCGGGTTCGACAGCAACGTCGCGGCGTTCGCCGCCGCCCTTGCCGCCAGCGACGACGCTGCGCTCGCCGTCAGGTGGCGGCTGTGCCACGGCGAGCGGGTGATCTTCGAGCTGCCCAGGATCGCCGCGCTGCGCGGCTTCGTCCTGAGCCACATCGTGCACCACCGCGGCCAGCTCTCGGTGTACCTGCGGCTGCTCGAGGTGCCGCTGCCGCAGATCTACGGTCCGACCGCCGACGACCCCGCCTTCTTCGGCGGCTGAGCGCCGGGGTCAGCCGGCCGCAGTCACCACCAGCTGGTGGAACAGGCTCGACTCGCGCTTGTAGAAGCCTTCGGTGTGGAAGGTCTCGGCGAGCCCGAACAGCTCGTAGTCGAGGTGGTGGCAGATCTCGTGTAGCAGGGTGCGCAGAAAGGTGCGGAAAGCCACCACCTGCTTGCGCTGGGCGGTGCGCATCCAGAGCGCGATGAGCGCCACCTCGCCGTCGTCTTCCGGCCGGTAGAGCCCGTGCAGCTCGCCGTACTCGTCCGACGGTCGGACGGCGTGGATCTTGACCCGGCAGGGCGGCACGGCGAGCCGGCGGCCGATGCCGTCGGTGAGGCGCTGGCAGATCGCTTCCACCCGCTGTCGGTCTTCGCGGCGCAGCGCCTTCTCCAACTCGGGCACCAGCGGCACCAGGGCCGCCGCGTCCGGCAGCTGCACGCTGTGGATGGCGTCGCTCTTGCGGTAGATGGCCTGGCGTCTGGCGCTCAGCCGCGCGTAGTAGGCGAAGGCCATCGTCGGACGGTGGCGCGCTCGCCGGGCGGTGGGGGGCTCAGCCGGCCCGGCGCCGGGCCATCACCAGGGTGCGGTCGTCGGCGAACGGCACCTCGCCGGCGAACTCCTGCAGGTCGTCGTCGATCCGGCTGGCCAGCTCCGCCAGCGGCAGCTCGCGGTGGCGGTTGCAGACCTCCGCCAGCCGCTCCACGCCGTACTGTTCCTCGGCGGCGTTCTCCGCCTCGTTGAGGCCGTCGGTGTACAGGATGAGGGTGTCGCCGGGCCCCAGGGTCGTCTCGCCGGCCGAGTAGCTGCCCTCGAGCAGCAAACCGATCGGCAGGCCGGTGCCGGGGAGCTGCTCCACCTCGCCCGACGCCCGCACCACCAGCCCCGGCACGTGGCCGGCGTTGACGTAGCGCAGAGCGCCTGAGGCGGGTTCGAGCGCCGCCATGATGGCGGTGGCGTAGCGCTCCGGCGGCGTCCGCTGGTACAGCAGACGGGAGGCGCGCCGGCAGATCTCCTCCGGTGCCAGGCCCTCCTCGATCGGGCCCGCCACCAGCGCCTCCATCGCCGCCGCCAGCAACGATGCGCTCATGCCCTTGCCCGACACGTCGGTGACCAGGAACACGAACTCGCTGCCGTCGGCGCGCGGCACCACCTCGTAGAAGTCGCCCGACACGCCACGCGAAGGGATGTTGCCGCCGCTCAGCTCGTAGCCCGGAATCTCGGGCATCTGGTCCGGCAGCAGGGCGAGCTGGATGTGACGCGCCAGCTCCAGCTCGCGCGCCAGCTCGCGCCGCTCGGCGGCCTCCTCGGCCAGCGCCACGTTGCGGATGCGCAGCGCGGCGACCGAGGCCAGCGACGTCAGCAGCTCCAGGTCGGGCTCCGAGAACTGCTTGACGTGGGCGCGCGAGCTCAACACGATCAGCCCGAGGCTGCCCTCCGGGTCGAGCAGTGGCGCCGCCACCAGCGAGCGCACGCCCGAGGCCATGATGCTCTGGGCCTCGGCGAACCGCTCGTCGGTCTGCGCGTCGATGGCCAGGGCGGCCAGCCCCTTGTCGGCGACCTCGCGCACCAGCGTGCGGGAGTACAGGTAGTCGCTGCCGCCGGAGAGCGTGCGGCGAGCGGCCAGCGCGTACTCCTCTGCGGCGTCCTCCCGCTTGAGGAAGATGGCGCCCTCCTCCGGCTTGAGGTGCTCGAAAGCGCGCTCGAGGATCAGCTCCAGCAGCTCGTCGAGCTCGATCGAGCGGCCCAGCGCGCTGTGCACCTCGTTGAGCAGCTTGAGCCGCTCGGCGAACCGCCGCAGGTTCTCCTCACCCTCGATGCCGCTGGTGTCCGACGGGCCGCTGGCGACCAGCAAGTCGGAGGCGCGCTTGAGCACGGTCATGCCGCCGAGGTCGCGGTCGCCGAGCGCGGCGGTCGACGACGAGGGCGCCGGGCCGTGCAGCCGGATGACGCTGCCCGACAGCTTGAGCACGTCGCCCGAGCGCAGCTCCTGGCGGCCCTCGATGCGGCGGTCGTTGACCAGCGTGCCGTTGCGCGAGCCGAGATCCTCGACGAACAGCCGGTCGTCCTCGCGGAACAGGCGGGCGTGGTGGCGCGACAGGAAGCGGTCGGCGATCACCAGCCCCGAGTCCGAGGCGCGCCCGATGACGATCTCCTGCTGATCCTCCGGGAACGAGCTGTCGAACGGCTCGCCGACCGCCGGCTCGATGCGTAGCTGGAACATTTCGGGTGAGTCTAGCAACCGCCAGCCGACGGAGCCGGCGGACGATACGAGAAAAGCCTCGCCGCGGACGTCCGCGGCGAGGCCTCTGTTCGCAAGACGGCCGAGGCCGCCCTAGGTCTCGACGCGGTCCTTCAGGCCCTTGCCGGCCTTGAAGGCGGGGTACTTCTTGGCAGGAATCATGATGGTGGCGCCGGTGGCCGGGTTGCGGCCCTGCCGGGCGGCCCGCCGCTTGGTGGAGAACTTGCCGAAGCCGGCGATGTTCACCTCACGGTCGGCATCCAGCTCGATGGCGATGATGCCGTGCCCGGGACGGGTGTCGAAGATGCAGTTGACGGCCTCGAGGGCCTTGGCCTGCGACAGTCCACACTTGGCGGCCAACTTGTCGGCCATGTCCTTCTTGTTCATGCAGAAGACTCCTTTCTCTGGCTTGTTACGGGCGGCTCGGACGGAGCCTTCCCTGAGTCACCGGCTTTTGGTATTCGAACTTCAGGCGCCGCGGTCCGGCGCCGTGTTACGCGCTTTCGGTTCGGAAAGAGTTTGGATTCACGGTTGCTGGCTGGGCTCGATCGAGAGCCCGCAAGGGGTGGTCCCGAGCCTGGCGGACTCATCGACCTTAGGACCGACCTTGCCCTGATCAAGGAAGATCATAACACGTGCAGCAGCGGTAGAAAACCCCCATCTGGCGGGTTTTTCACCGGAAAAGCACGACCTGTTCGAACGGCTTCTTCTCGATCACCGGGACCCTCGCGTCGGCCGCCGGGTAGCCGGTCACCAGGATCAGATACGGCTTCTCGTTCGCCGGCCGCCCGAGCAGCCGGTTGAGGAACCGCATCGGTGCCGGCGTGTGGGTGAGGGTGGCGAGCCCGGCGCGGTGCAGCGCGGCGATCAGCATACCGGTGGCGATACCTACCGACTCGCCGACGTAGTAGTTCTTGAGGCGCCCGCCGTCGGGCGCCGGCGCCCAGCTCTCGGCAAAGATGACGATCAGGTACGGGGCGGTCTCGAGAAACGGCTTGTGCTGGTCGGTACCCAGGGGCGCCAGCGCCTCCAGCCACTCGTTCGGCGCGCGCCGCTGGTAGAAGTCGGCTTCCTCCTGTTCGGCGGCGGCGCGCAGTCGCTTCTTGGTCGCCGCGTCGGTGACCACCACGAACCGCCACGGCTGGCGGTTGGCGCCGCTCGGAGCGGACACCGCCGCCCGCAGGCAGTCCTCGATGACGGAGCGCGGCACCGGCCGGTCGGCGAAGTCGCGCACCGAGCGGCGGCGCAGCAGGTCGTCGCGGAACTCGCGCGCCCGCGCCCGCATCTCGTCGGGCGGATACTCCCGGTACTCGTCGAGCGGCCGCAGCCGGAGCCCAGCCACGGCGCTACGGCCAGATGCCGCGCTCGGTGGCGATCTTGGCCACCCGCTCGATGGCCAGCACGTAGGCGGCCGTGCGCAGATCGACCGGCGGCAGGGCGCCGCCGCCCGGCGACCTGCCGGCAATCTCGGCCAGGCTGTCGTTGATGCGCCGCTGGGTGTCGATGACGCCGTCGGTGGCCTTCTCCATCTTGCGCTCGAGCTTGCTGTTGACCTGGTCGAGCTCCCACTGCTCGTTCTCGTTGTTCTGGACCCACTCGAAGTAGCTGACCGTGACGCCCCCGGAGTTGGCCAGGATGTCGGGCAGCACCGGGACGCCGCGCTCGAACAGCAGGCGGTCGGCCGCCGGCGTGGTCGGTCCGTTGGCCGCCTCGGCGATCAGCCGCGCACGCAGCCGGTGGACGTTGTCTCCCCGGATCTGGTTCTCGAGCGCCGCCGGCACCAGGATGTCGCACGGCAGCTCCAGCAGCTCCTCGTTGGTGATGGTGCGGCTGCCGGCGAGACCCACGACCGAGCCGGTGGCGGCCTTGTGGGCCACCGCCGCCTGCGGGTCGATGCCGTCCTCCGCCAGGGCGCTGCCGCGCGAGTCGCTCACCGCGATGATGCGGGCGCCGGCCTCGGCGAACAGCTCGGCGGCGATCGACCCCGCGTTGCCGAAGCCCTGGATGGCCACCGTCGCGCCGGTGATCGAATCGAGCCCCGGCACGATGCCGCGCTCGAGCGCCCGCCGAATGGCGAACAGGCAGCCGCGGGCGGTGGCCTCGCGCCGTCCCAGCGAGCCGCCCATGTCCACCGGCTTGCCGGTCACCACCGGCAGGTTGTTGGTTCCCGGGTGGAGCATGTCGTAGGTGTCGAAGATCCACGCCATGGTGCCGGCGTTGGTGTTGACGTCGGGCGCCGGAATGTCGGTATACGGGCCGATGTTGTCCCGCAGGTCCGAGATGTAGCGGCGGGTGAGGCGGCGCAGGTCCTTGACGGTCAGGTTCTTGGGGTCGCAGATGATGCCGCCCTTGGCGCCGCCGAACGGCACCTCGATGACGGCGCACTTCCAGGTCATCCACGACGCCAGTGCGCGCACCTCGTCGAGGGTGACGTCCGGGTGGTAGCGGATGCCGCCCTTGCCCGGGCCGCGCACGTTGCTGTGCAGCACGCGGTAGCCGACGAACATGCGCACCGAGCCGTCCTCGGTCTCGATCGGAAACTCGACGGTCACCGCCCGCGCCGGCCGGCGCAGGAAGTCGATCAGCCCCTTCTTGAGGCCGGGCAGGTAGCGTGCCGCGAGGTCGAACTGCTGCTGCGCGATGTGGTAGGGGTTGAGGTCTTCGACTGTCTCTGCCGGGCGAGGCTCAGCAACCAGCTGCGTGGAATCCGCCATGGCTCTCCTCGAGAAAGGCTGGGTCGAATGTCAGCCGAAGTTGTCGTGGGCCGAGGACGCAGGGCGGGTGTCGTACCGCCGCCCGGTGGCTCCATTCTACCGTCACTGCTTGCCGCGCGGATAGGGCCCGGCGGCTTAGCGCCGGCTACCGGCGGGCGGCGGCAGGCGCCGGGCGGGTGGTACCATGCCGCGGTCAGGGACGGTTGCGCAGGGGCCGCGGAGCATGGTGGCAAACGTCGCCGACGCCGACCGAATGCGATTCCGTCCGTACTTCGCCTTGCTGCCGCTCGCTCTCGCCACCGCAGGCGCGGCGCAGCCGCCGCCGCGCTCCGCCGACAACGCCAGCTACCAGATCGAGGTGCGGCTCGACCCGGCGGCGCGCACGCTCCACGGCAGCCAGATCCTCACCTGGACCAACGTCCAGCAGCAGGCCACCGACGAGCTGTGGTTTCACCTGTACTGGAACGCCTGGCGCAACAGCCGCAGCAGCTGGATGCTCGAGGACCGCATCCGCGGTCGCAGCGACCGGGGCGAGCGGATCGAGCGCGACGACTGGGGCTGGATCGAGATCGAGTCGATGCGGCTGGTGGGCGCCGACGGAAGCGGCGAGCTGGCGAGGTCGTTCGAGTCGCCCGACGACGGCAACCCCGACGACCGTACCGTGCTGTGGGTGCGGCTGCCGGCACCCGTCGCTGCCGGCGAGACGGTGCGCGTTGCCAGCCGCTGGCGGGCGCGCGTGCCGCGCACCTTCGCGCGCACCGGCAGGCGCGGTGACTACTACTTCCTGGCGCACTGGTTCCCCAAGCTCGGCGTCTTCGAGCCGGACGGCTGGAACTGCCACCAGTACCACGCGGCCACCGAGTACTACTCGGACTACGGCAGCTACGACGTCAGCATGACCGTGCCGGAGGGCTGGGTGCTGGGCGCCACCGGGCGCGAGAGCGAGCGGCGTGGCAACGGCGACGGTACCGTGACCCACCGCTACCGCGAGCGCGACGTCCACGCCTTCACCTGGACCGTGAGCCCCGACTACCTGGTGCTCGAGGAGCGGTTCGAGGCGGCGGGCCTGCCGCCGGTCGACATCCGGCTGCTGCTGCAGCCCGAGCATCGCGGCCAGGCGGCCAGGCACTTCGCCGCCACCCGCGCGGCGCTCGAGCTGTACGGCCGCTGGTATGGCCCGTACCCGTACGGACACCTGACGGTGGTCGATCCGGCCTGGGGCAGCGGCGCGGGCGGCATGGAGTACCCGACCCTGTTCACCTGCGGGACCCGGCTCTTCAACCCCCCCGGTGGGGGGTCGCCGGAGGGGGTCACCGTGCACGAGGCCGGCCATCAGTTCTGGTACGGCATGGTGGGCAACAACGAGTTCGCGCACGCCTGGCTCGACGAGGGGATCAACACCTTCTCGACCGCGCGCGTCCTGCTCGAGCGCTACGGCGAGAGCTTCCACGTCAAGCGCTACTTCCGGCCGCCCGGCACGTCGTCGTCGGGCTTCCTGCCGGTTGCCTTCCGGCAGATCCGGATCGACCCGTGGATCGAGCGGCTGAACCGGTACCGCGCCGACGCCACCTCCGACGTCCAGCAGGACCCCACCTACCGCTACTTCCCGGGCTCGGCGAGCAGCATCTCCTACTCCAAGACCGCGCTCTGGCTGGTGACGCTCGAGCGCTGGCTGGGCTGGGACACCCTGCGTGCGGTGCTGTCGACCTTCTTCGAGCGCTGGCAGTACCGTCACCCCGGGCCGGAGGACTTCTTCGCCGTCGCCGAGGAGGTGACCGGCCGCGACCTCGACGGCTTCTTCGACCAGGTCTACCGCCGCGCCGAGGCGTTCGACTACGAGGTGGCGTCGGTGGCCAGCATGCCGGCGGCGGTCGAGGGCTGGGTCGAGGGCGACGACGGCCTGGTCTACCGGCCGGCCGCAGCCGCGGGCGGCGACGACGAGACCGCCGTCTACCGCAGCGAGGTGGTGGTGCGGCGCAACGGCGGCGCCACGTTCCCGGTCGAGCTGCTGATGGTGTTCGAGGACGGCAGCGAGGTGCGCCGGCAATGGGACGGCCGGCGGCGCTGGCGGCTGTTCGTCGAGCAGCGGCCGGCGCGCCTCGCCTGGGCCGAGGTCGATCCCGAGCGGGTGCTGGCGCTCGATCTCAGCCCGACCAACAACAGCCGGCGGCGCGAGCCGCGCAACCGGCTGCCGGCGGTGAAGTGGGCGTCCAAGTGGCTGGTCTGGTTCCAGGACTACCTGCTTACCTTCGCGTTCTTCGTCTGAGGGGCCGATGTCGATCACCCGCGCCTTCGCCGCAGGAGTCCGCGACGCCGTCGGCTCGCCGGCGCTCGTGGCGGTGCTGTGGCTGGCGCTGGTGGCGGTGGCGCTGCCGGCAGGCGTGATAATCGAGCAGTCGATCCGCCAGTCGATCGGCGCCAGCCGGGTGGACGAGTCGTTGCTCGCCGGGCTCGACCTGGGCTGGCTGGGCGAGTACGAGGCGGCCGCGCGCGGTCTGGAGCGCAGCGTGAGCGTCTCGATGGTCGGTGCCGGGGCGGTGTTCGACAACCTCGAGGCCTGGTTCAGCGGCGAGCTGTTCACCCTGCTGCCGGCGGCGGCGTGGGGAGCGCTGTACGCCGCGGTCTGGCTGTTCCTGTTGGGGGGTGTGCTCGACCGGCTGGCGCGCCGGCAGCGCGGCTTCGTGCTGGCGCCGTTCGTCGCCGCGGGAGCGAGGTTCTTCCCGCGCCTGCTGCGGCTGGCGGCGGTGTCGGCCGTCTTCTACTGGGCGGTCTACCGGCTGGGCCGCTGGCTGTTCCCGTGGATCGAGCGGCGGCTGGGCGAGGTGACCGTCGAGCGCACGATGCTGGCGGCGCACCTCGCCGGCGCGGCGCTGGTGGTGCTGCTGCTGGCGGTCGGCAACCTGGTCTTCATCTACGCCAAGATCGCGCTGGTCTGCGAGGGTCGGCGCAGCGCGCTGGTGGCTGTGCTGAGAGCGGTCCGTTTCGTCGCCGCCCGGCCGCTGCGGGCGATCGCGCTGTACGGCCTGCTCGGGCTGCTGGCCGTCGCCCTGGTGGCACTCTACGCCGCCGTCGCCCCGGGACCTGGGCAGGGCAGCTGGCCGGCGGTGTTGGCGGCGTTCGCGGTTGGACAGCTGTATCTCGTCGCGCGGCTTACGCTGCGGCTCGCCTGGCTCGGCGCCCACGTGCGCTTCTGGGAGCGCGAGCGGCTGAGCAGCGCGGCGCTCAAGGGGGGAGGTCTGGGATGAGCGTGGAATCCGGCTCCAGCCTGACGTGGCTGGTGTTCGCACTGATGACGGTGGCGTCGTGGGGCCTGTACGGGGTCTTCCTGCACGCCGGCCAGGGCGGCATGGGCGACCCGGTCAACGGCCGCTATAAGGCGTTCCTGTTCGTCGGCGTCGCCTACTTCCTGACCGCAATCGTGGCGCCGGCGGTGGTGCTGTGGAGCCGCGGCGCCGACTGGAGCTTCCCGGCCGGCGGCGCGCTGTGGTCGCTGCTAGCCGGCACGGTGGGGGCGGTCGGCGCCTTCTGCGTGCTGCTGGCGTTCGGCGCCAAGGGCAGCCCGGCGGCGGTGATGTCGATCATCTTCGCCGGCGCGCCGATCGTCAACGCGGTGGTGGCGCTCTCCTGGCACCCGCCGGCCGGCGGCTGGGCCGGGCTCAAACCGCAGTTCCTGCTGGGGATCGTGCTGGCCGCGCTGGGCGGCTTCCTGGTGACGATGTACAAGCCGTCCGGCTAGGCTGGCGGCGACAGCCGGCGGGCCGGCGGTCAGCGGTCGGCGGTGGTGTGGAACACCACCTTGGTGCAGCCGTCGCGCCGCTCGGCGAACAGCTGGTACGCCTCGGGGCCGTCGGCCAGCGGCAGGCGGTGGGAGACGATCGGCGTCGGGTCCCAGCGGCCTTCCGCCAGCCCGCGCAGCAGCGGCGCCAGGAACCGCCGCGCCGGGCAGCGGCCGGCGGCGTAGGTCAGGTTGCGGTCGTACGCCTCCCCGGGAGCGAAGGCGAACCGCTCCTCGGTGTGCACGCCGAGGGCGGCGACGGTGGCGCCGGGCCGCGACAGGTCGACGGCCAGCCGGGTGGCCGCGGTGCTGCCGACGCATTCGAGCACGGCGTCCACGCCGCGCCCCTCGGTGGCTTCGGCGACCGCCTGCGCGGCGCCGTCGAGCTCGACCGGCTCGCCGCCGAAGCGAGCTGCCAGCGCCAGCCGCTCGGCGACGCGGTCGATCGCCAGCACCCGCGCCGCGCCACCGGCGGTCGCCGCCACCACCGCGCACAGGCCCACCGGGCCGCAGCCGACGACCGCCACCACGTCGCCGGCCGTGACGCCCGCCAGCTCGACACCGAAGAAGCCGGTGGCCAGGACGTCGCCGGCGAAAAGCGCGGCCTCGGGCGAGCAGCCGTCGGGCACCGGCTCGAGGGTCGAGTCGGCGAGCGGCACCCGCAGCCGCTCGGCCTGAGCGCCGTGGAGGCCGCGGCCGTCCGCGACCCAGCCGAACAGCTGGCCGCGCGCGCAGCGCGCCGGAAGCTGGCGGCGGCAGTAGTAGCAGTCGCCGCAGCTGGTGGAGAACGGCCCGGCGACCCGCTGGCCGGGGCGCAGGCGCCGCACCGCGCTGCCGGCTTCGATCACCCGGCCGACGTACTCGTGACCCATCACCGTACCGGCGTCCAGACCGCGCTCGCGGCCGTGCCATACGTGCAGGTCCGAGCCGCACAGACCGGCCAGCTCGACTGCGACCACGACGTCGCCGGGCTCCTCCAGGCGCGGCTCGGGCACGGTGGCCAGCGCCACCCGCCGCACGTCCTCGAACACCAGCGCCCGCATCCCGCACCAGTCTAGCCTGACCTTCTCAGCGAGCCGCTGCTGGGCGCGCGGAAGCACCTGGATCTGCGCGACTTGCCCTTGTCAGGGCGTCTGCGGTGCCCGCCGGCGGTAGGTCGCGGATCTTCAGGCACCTGCGGCCGCTCGCCGAGCGGCCCGCTGAAAAGGTCAGGCCAGGCGCCACCCGCCGCCGCCGGTTCCGCGGTATCCTGCGGCGCTTGGAGGAGGCGACGATGGGTGGCGACAGACCTGTGCGCTGGTGGCCCGCGGTGCTGGTGGTGGTGGTGGCGGCGGCGGCACAGCTGTGGATCCATCTGGCGAGCGGCCGCAGCGGACAGGACCGGTTCCTGATGGGCGTCGCCGCCGGCGGGCTGGCGGTGATCCTGCTGGTCGGCTGGCTGCTGGTGCTGTCACGACTGCCGTGGCGGGTGCGGCTGACCGCCCTGGGGGCGCTGGCTGTGCTCGGCACGGCGGCCTGGTGGGCGCTCGAGATCCGCGGCGTGACCGGCGACATGGTGCCGGTCCTCGCCTGGCGCTGGTCGGCCGCCGGTGAGCCGGCAGCCGCGGACGCCCCCGCTCCGCGCCCGGCGCCGGGCGGCGCCGCGGCGGCGCCGGCGGTGGCCGACTTCCCGCGTTTCCTCGGTCCGAGGGGTGACGGCACGGTGTCCGGCGTGCGGCTGGCCCGCGACTGGCAGGCGCGGCCACCGCGCGAGATCTGGCGGCGGGCGGTGGGCGCCGGCTGGTCGGCCTTCGCGGTGGCCGGCGAGCTGGCTGTGACCCAGGAGCAGCGCGGCGACGAGGAGCTGGTGACCGCCTACCGGGTTGCAACCGGCGAGCCGGTGTGGAGCCATGCCGACGCCGGGCGGTACGACACCACCATCGCCGGCCCCGGTCCGCGCGCCACGCCCACCGTCGACGGCGGCCGGGTCTACACGATGGGGTCGCTCGGCAGGCTGAACGCGCTCGAGCTGGCCACCGGCCGGCGGGTGTGGAGCCGCCAGGTGCTCGAGGAGCACGGCGCCGGCTACCCGGAATGGGGCAAGGCCAGCTCGCCTCTGGTGGTCGACGGGATGGTGGTGGTAAGCGTCGGGACCTCGCGCGGGCCGTCGCTGGTGGCCTACGACGCCGCCACCGGCGAGCCGGTCTGGTCGGCCGGCCCCGACCGCGCCTCGTACTCGTCGCCGCTGGTGGCCACGCTCGCCGGGCGCCGGCAGATCGTCATCTTCAACAAGGAGTCGGTGTCGGGGCACGATCCGGCCTCGGGCGCCGTGCTGTGGCGCTATCCATGGTCGTCGGCCCAGCCCAACGTCGCCCAGCCGCTGCCGATCGGCGACGACCGCCTGCTGGTGTCGAGCGGCTACGGCATCGGCGCCAAGCTGCTGCGCCTGCGCGGCGGGGCCGATGGCGCGCTCGAGCCCGAGCTGGTGTGGGAGAGCCCGCGGCTCAAGGCCAAGTTCGCCCACCCGGTGCTGTTCGGCAGTCGCGTCTATGGCCTCGACGACGGCGTGCTGGCGTGCGTCGATCCGGCCACCGGCGAGCGCTGCTGGAAGGGCGGACGCTACGGGCACGGCCAGGTGCTGCTGGTCGAGGACCTGCTGCTGGTGCTCAGCGAGCGCGGCGAGCTGGTGCTGGTCGAGCCGACGCCTGACGAGCACCGCGAGCTGGCCCGCGTGCGCGTGCTCGACGGCAAGAGCTGGAACCCGCCCGCGCTCGCCGGTTCGTGGCTGCTGGTGCGCAACGACCAGGAGGCCGTCGCCTACGAGCTACCGCTGGCCGGGTCGTGACGACGCCCCGTGCCGGCTCCGGAGGAACCCCATGAACAGCGACATCAAGCCCGACGAGTATCAGCGGCTCGAAGCGCTCATCACCAGCGCCGACAGCCCGGTGGGGATCGACGCCAAGAAGACGCACATCCTCATCCTGCACAAGCTGGCCGCCATCGAGGCCCGCTTGGAGCGGCTCGAGCGTCGGCTGGCGGGCTAGCCTGGCCGCTCGCCGAGCGGCTCGGTGAGACGGTCGGGCTAGCTTTCGCCGGCGCAGCGCACGACCTGCATCTCGGCCGTCACCTCGGCCGGACGCAGCCGTAGGCCGTAGGGCGCGAGCGCCCGGCGCGGGCCGTCTTCGCGCTGCGGATCCCAAGTCAACTCGACGTCGAACGCTCCCGCGATGCCGCTGCCGTCGACCACCGGCACCCCGAGCCAGTCCTCGAGCGCGCTGGCGAGATCGGCTAGCGACGCCGCCCGCAGCTCCATCCGGCCGTTGGAGGAGGCGCTGGTGAAGACGGCGTCCGGTGCGGCCGGCGCCAGCTCCGGCCGGCCCCCGGGCACCGGCTCCAGCACCAGCCCGTCGGCGCGGCGCGTCTCGCGCACCACCTCGAGACCGAAGCTGCCCTCGATGGCGCGTCGCAGGACCTGCATCAGCAGCTCGCTGTCGCGGCCGGTCTCGAACAGGAAGTCGTAGCGCGTCTCGGGCAGCTCGCATTCGATCACCAGCCGGCTGTCGCTGGTCCGCCAGGCGGCGGCGAGAGCGCTCGGCAGCCGCTGCGAGAGCGCCAGCCAGGTACCGGGCCCCGCCTTCATGCCGCGCTCGCCGGTCGCCGGACGGATGACGGCGCGGAAGACGGGCCGCGGGCCGCCCGCGGGGTCGAGCTCGACGCCGAGCGCGGGCGCCGACACCGGTCCGCGCACTTCCGGGGTCTCGCCGGCCAGCAGCAGCTGCACCACCTCCGCGGTCACCTCGCCCGGACCGGCGACGGCGCGCAGCCGGCCTTCGGCGTCGACCAGGGCGGTCTGCGGCAGGCTCAGCACCTCGAAGCCCTCGAACACCGAGCGGTCGGCGTCGAGCGCGATCCAGCCACGCAGCTCGTGGCGCTCGAGAAAGCGGCGCACCACCGGCTCGTCCTCGTCCGACACCGACAGGAAGCGCACCGGTTGGCCGGCGAACCGTTCGACCAGCGCGTTCCAGCGCGGCATCGCCGCCACGCACGGTGCGCACCAGGTGGCCCAGAACTCGACCACCACCGCCTGGCCGGCGAGCGCCGCCCAGCTCAGCTCGGCGGGCGCGGGACCCGCGACGACGGTCTCGAGCTCGAGCGGGGGCGCCGCGCGAGGCTCCTCGGCTACCGCGGCGAGAGGCGTGGCGAGCAGCAGGCCGGTGGCGCAGACGGCTGCTTTCATGGCGCGGGCTAGTCTACGATGCTCGGGTGTCGGCCCGTCGCTGCGGCTCGCCAGGACCGTCGTTGCCGACCGCCGGCCGGCGCCGGCTCGCCGCGCACAGGGCCAGGTAGGCCACGAGACCGATGGGCCGAACAGGGAGGTCAGGAGCAGGCAGGGCACCACCGGCGATCCCGAAGAGCTGCTCGGCGCTCACCGCCGCTAGTCTGGACCGGATCGCACCGGCGCCAGTACCGCCGGCCAGCGGGCCGCGGCGCGCGTGCTAGTCTCTGCCGCGTGATCGGGCGGCGATGCGGGTTGGCGCTGGTGGCGGCGGCCGGGCTGCTCGCCGCCTGCGGCGGTGGCGAGCCGGGCCTAGCGCCCGCCCGCCGCTTCCTGAGCCTCGGTACGGCACCCCCCGGCGGCGCCTTCTTCGTCGTCGGTGGCGCGCTGGCCGAGGTCCTCCAGGCGCACGGAGAGGCCGGCTGGCAGGTCACCGCCGAAGCCACCAAGGGGACCCAGGAGAACATCCGGCGGCTGGCCTCGGGGGAGCTCGACCTGGCGCTGGCCAACGCCGCCATCACCTACCACGCGGTGCGCGGCGAGGGCGGCTGGGACCGGGCGTACCCGATGCGCACCGTCATGACGCTGGCGCCCAACGTGGCGCTGTTCCTGACGCTCGACGGCTCGGGAGTCGAGCGCATCGCCGACCTCGCCGGCCGGCGGGTGGTGGTGGGACCCGCGGGAGCCGGTTTCGAGTACTTTCTGCGCCCGATGCTCGAGGCGCACGGCCTGGCCTACGACGACTTCACGCCGCTCTACGCCACCCAGGCGGCGGCGGTGGATCTGCTGGCCGACGGCGCGGCCGCCGCCGCATTCCTCGGTGGCGCGATACCGACGGCCTCCATAACCCAGGCGGCGACGACCCACGACGTGGTGTTCGTGCCGTTCGACGAGGCGGCGGTCGCCGCGCTGGCGGCGGACTACCCGTTCTTCGACCGCGCCGTGATCCCGGCCGGCACCTACCGCGGTCAGGAGGCCGACTTCGCCGGTCTCAACGTCGGGTCGATGCACCTGATCGCGGCCGAGGCGGCCGACGCCGACACCGTCTACAGCGTCGCGCGCACCCTGTGGGAGAACCGCGCCAAGGTGGTGGAGAAGCACGCCGCCGGACGCGCCATCCGCGCCGAGGTGGTGGTGCGCGACACGGGCACCCCGTTCCACGCCGGCGCCGAGCGGTTCTACCGCGAGATCGGCATCTGGCCGGCCGCGGCGGCCGGCGGCTAGGCCGTCGCGCGCTGAGCGGCGCGATGGCGGCGCGGCAACGGCTCGAGCGCCTGCTGGCGCGGACCTGCGCCCTGGCGCTGCCGGTGTTCGTGCTGGTGGAGGTCAACTACCCGCTGCTGCGGCCGCAGTCGGAGCTGGCGATCTTCGCCGGCCTCGGCATGGCGCTCGGCTTTCTGCGCCCCGGCCGGCGCGGCGAGGGCGGCCGGCTGGTGCGGCTGCCGGCGGCGCTGGCGGCGCTGGCGGTCACCGCCTACGTGGTGGTCCAGACCGAGCCGGCGTTCTCCGCGCTGTGGCCGGGCGGCATGTCGCTCGGCGACCGCGCCGGCGCCGAGACCCGGCTCGACGTGGCGCTCGGGGTCGCCGGCCTGGTGATCGTGATCGCCGCCGCCCACCGCGCCATCGGGCTGGCTCTGCCGGTGCTGGCGCTGGTGTTTCTGGCCTACGCGCGCTGGGGGAGCCTGCTGCCCGACTGGCTGTTGCCGATCCGCGGCTACTCGGTCGAGCGCATCGTCGGCCAGAGCTTCCTGCACAGCCAGGGCGTGTTCGGCGTGGCGCTGTCGGTGATGTTCAGCTACGTCTTCCTGTTCCTGGTGTTCGGCGCCCTGCTCGAGGCCACCGGCGCCACCGCCTTCGTCCTCGGCGCCTCCCGCCGGCTGTTCCGGCGCAGCGCCGGCGGCTCCGCCAAGGTGGCGGTGGTGTCGAGCGGCCTGATGGGGTCGCTGTCGGGCAGCGCGGTGGCCAACACCGCGACCACCGGCACCTTCACCATCCCGATGATGCGCAGCTCGGGGCTGCCGCCGCACAAGGCCGCGGGCCTGGAGGCGGCGGCCAGCTCGGGCGGCGCCCTGATGCCGCCGGTGATGGGCGCCGGCGCCTACATGATGCTGGAGATCGTCGAGCCGCCGGTGACCTACGTCGAGATCATCCGCGCCGCCCTGATCCCGGCCGGCCTGTACTACCTGGCGATCTTCCTGATCGTCCACCTGGGCGCGCTGCGCCGGCGGCAGCTCGGTCAGGAGCCGGCCGAGCAGGGCCAGGCGGTACCGCTGGTGGCGTGGCAGGGGGTGGTGTTCGGCGCCGGACTGGCGGCGCTGGTGGTCTTCCTGCTGCTCAGGCTGTCGGTGTTCCGGGCCGTCACGCTCGCCATGGCGGCGGTGGTGGTGCTGTCGGCGGTACGCCCCGAGACCCGCGTCGGGCCGCGCAAGCTGCTGGCCGCGCTCGAGCGGGCGTCGGCCAACGGCGTCGCGCTGGTGGCGGCGGCGGCCTGCGTCGGCATCATCATCGGCGTCGTCACGCTGACCGGTATCGGCGGCCGGTTGCCGGCGCTGATCCTGCCGCTGGCCCAGGACTTCCTGCTGGGAGCCCTGGCGCTCATCATGCTGTCTTCGCTGGTGCTCGGCATGGGGCTGCCGTCGGCGGTCTGCTACCTGCTGCTGGCGACGCTGATCGGGCCGGTGCTCGGCCGCCTGGGGGTAGTGCCGCTGGCCGCCCATCTGTTCATCTTCTACTTCGGGCTGATGTCGATGGTGACCCCGCCGGTGGCGCTGGCGGCCTACGCCGCCAGCTCGATCGCGGAGTCCGACTTCTGGCGCACCAGCGTGGCCGCGTTCCGCTACGCCCTGGTGGGCTTCGCCCTGCCGTACCTGTTCGTCTTCCGCCCCGAGCTGCTGATGCTGACGCCGCAGGGTGCGCCGGCGCCGGCTTCCGCGGTGGTCGCCGCCACCCTGCTGGCCGCGGCCGGCATCCTGGCGCTGGCCGGCGCCACCGCCGGCTTCTCACGACGTCCGCTCGGTCGAGGCTGGCGGCTGGCGCTGCTTCTGGCGGCGGTGCTGCTGCTGGCGCCGACCGGGGAGCTGCGCCCGACGGTTTGGCAGGCGGTGGGCGCGGCGGTGCTGCTCGCGGCCTGGTGGCGACCCCCGGTGCGCCGCAGCGAGCAGGCCTGACTCGGGGCGGGGCCGGCTCAGCCCGATTCGGTGGGCGAGGCCGGGCTGCTCTTGCCGCCGGAACGGCGTCGCCGCCGTCGCCGTCGCCGGCGTGGCGGCTTCTTGTCGCCGCCCTCGGCCGCCTCCTTGGCGGGCTTGCCGGAGTCCTGATCGGCGGCGGCCTCGCCCTTGGAGGTATCGGACGGCGAGCTGCCGGCGGCCTGCTTGCCCTCGGCGGACTTGGCCGCCGCCGACTTGCCGCGGCCGCGCCGGCCCCGGCGGCTGCGGGAGGAGCGGCTCTGGCTCTTGACACCGTCGCCGTCACCGCTGTCGCTGTCGGTGCGGCTGCCGCGGCCGCCCCGCGCCGACTCCGCGATGGCCAGCTGGGCGGCGTCGACCAGCGGCTGCGGTGAGCTGTGCCGCCGGCCGCCGTTGCCGCTGCCCAGCCATTCGAGCTCGCTCTCCGGCCGGTGGAGATGGTGGGCCGGCACCACCTCGACCGTCACGCCGAACTCCTCTTCGAAGGTCAGCAGGTCGCTGCGGCGGCTGTTCTGGAACGCCGCCGCGGTCTCCGGATGCAGCCGTACCTGGACCCGGTTCTTGCCGTGCCCGGCGGCGGCCGCCGCGCGGATGCGCCGCATGATGTTGAGCCCCAGGATGTCGCTGCTGGGTATGCGGCCGGTGCCGTCGCAGGTCGGGCACGGCTGCTGGCTGCGCAGGCGCAGCTCCTGCTGGATGCGCTGGCGGTTGATCTCCAGCAGCCCGTTGGGGCTGATGCGGCCGACGTAGGCTCTCGCCTTGTCGTCCTTGAGCGCATCCTTGAGCTCCTTCTCGACGTTGCGCTGGTTGCGCTTCGACCGCATGTCGATGAAGTCGACCACCACCAGGCCGCCGATGTCGCGCAGCCTGAGCTGGCGGGCGACCTCGCGCGCCGCCTCGAGGTTGGTGTTGAGCGCCGTCTCCTCGCCGCTGCCGCCGGAGGTGCGGCCGGAGTTGACGTCGATCGCCACCAGCGCCTCGGTGGGATCGATGACGATCGAGCCCCCTCCGGGCAGCGGCACCTTGCGCTCGTAGATGCGCTCGATCTGGGACTCGAGCTTGTAGCGCGCGAACAGCGGCGTCGGGTCGTCGTAGCGCTGCAGCTTGATCTTGGTGCGCGGCAGGAACGCCTTGAGGTACTGACTCGCCTGCTCGATCGCCTTGTCGTCGTCGACCAGGATCTCCTTGACCGAGCTGTCGAGCGTGTCGCGGAGGGTGCGCAGGATGAGGTTCTGGTCGCTGTAGATCAGCTTGGGTTTCTTGCTCTGACGCTCCTCCTTGGTGACCTGCCTCCAGACGCGGAGCAGCGCGTTGAGGTCGCGGTTCAGGTCGCGCTTGGTCTGGTCGAGCGCGTTGGTCCGGACGATGACCCCGCACCCGGTCGGCAGGTTGAGACCGCCGGCCAGCTCCTTGAGCCGGCGGCGGGTGTCGTCGTCCTCCACCTTGCGCGACACGCCGCGCGTGCTGTCGAACGGCGTCAGCACCAGGTAGCGGCCGGCCAGCGACAAGAAGGTGGTGAGCACCGCGCCCTTGCTCTGGAGCGCCTCGCGCTCGACCTGCACGGTCAGCGGACGGCCCTTCTCGAGCACCTGGTCGATGCGCGGCCGCCCCTTGGTGCCCGAAGGCGGCTTGCGGTGGTAGGCCTCGGGGGCCACGTCCTGGACCGACAGGAAGCCGTGCCGGTCGGCCCCGTAGTCGATGAAGGCGGCGTTGAGGTTCGGCTGGATGCCGACCACTACGGCGCGGTAGATGTTGCCGCGGGTGAGGCCGCTCTCGGCCACTTCGACCTGATAGCTATCGAGGGTCGAGCCGTCCACGACGGCGATGCGCAGCTCCTGGGGCTCGCGCGCGTTGATCAGCATACGGCGGGTCACGGGACCTCCGTTCGGGTCTTGAGGGGTGCGGTCAGGGGGGCGATCCGAGTTGGATCGGAAGAGGCAATCGCAATCGCTTCCTGCCAGGCGCCGCGGTTCGGCGCCTCGACCCGTCATTGTAGCGGGTTTCGTCGCCCGTTGCGGCGTCAGCGGCGGGCGCGGGTCGGCCGCCGCCGCGACCGCACCCGGCGCGCGCTCACGGCTCGAGGCCGTAGAGCGCCAGCCGGCCGCCTAGCTGGGCCAGCGCCGCGGCCGCCTCGTCGAGCTGCCGGTCGGCCAGGAAGTAGGCGCCGTGGGCGCAGCTGCGGGTGGCGCGGTCGAGCGCGCGCAGGGCGCGGTCGAGGTGGAGAGCCGCCGCCCGGTCCGGGGCGGCGGCGAGCGGCCGCCGGTCGAGCTCGGCCAGCGAACGGGCCAGCCCGCGGCAGCCCGAGATCAGGCGCCGCGAGGGGCGCGGCAGCGATCCCCTCTCGATCACCGACCAACGGCGCAGCACGGGCGCCATCAGCCGCCGGTAGACACCGTGCCAGCGGAGCATCCGCTGCCGCTCGCGCTCGTCGATCGGAGCCAGGCGGAGCTCGAGCGTGGGGGTGGGGGCGACGTCGGTCGCCGCGCCGGCCGCCGCCGGGCCTGCCGCGGCGAGCAGGGCGGCGGCCGCCAGCAGCGGGGCGGCGCGCCGCGCCGGCGCGGTCGGCCGGGTCGGCTTGGGTCCTTGGCGTCTCACACCGGGAACAGACGGATTGCGAGCCCGCGATCTTGCCTTTGGCGGTGGTGGCTCGGGCCGCCCGGCGGTGCCGGTGGTAGGGTGCTCGGCCGTGACGGCAAGCGAGTCAGACTACACCCTGGTCGACAGTCCGGCGGCGCTGGCCGAGCTGGGTCGGGTCCTCGACGGTGCCCCTTCTCACGCGCTCGACAGCGAGGCCAACTCGGGCTTCGCCTACCGCGAGCGGCTCTGCCTGCTGCAGCTCAACGTCGGCGGCCGCCTCTGGCTGGTCGATCTCGAGGCCCTGCCACCGGGTCCGGAGCGGCTCGAGCCGCTGCGCACCGCGCTCGAGAGCGACCGCCAGCCCACCTGCCTGCACGGCGGCGAGTACGACGTCGGCCTGCTCAAGCGCGACTACGGCATCGCGCCGGCGGCGATCCGTGACAGCCAGCAGGCGGCGTCTCTTCTGGACTGGCCGCAGACCGGCTACGGCCGGCTGGTCGAGCGGATCTGCGGCGTCACTCTGCCCAAGGGGCACGCCTTCTACGACTGGTCGCGGCGGCCCCTTGCCGACGAGCCGCTGCGCTACGCGCTCGACGACGTCCGCTACCTGCCGCGGGTGTGCGAGCGGGTGGTCGAGGAGCTGCGCACCGCCGACCTCGAGGAGGAGTTCGAGATCGCCTGCGAGGCGGTGGCGGCGGCCACCTGGAACGGCGGCTTCAGCCTCGACGGCGTATGGCGGATCAAGGGCGTCCGCAAGCTCGACGACTCCCGCATGCCGCTGCTGGTGGCGCTCTACGCCTGGCGCGACGCCGTCGCCCGGCGGGCCGACCGGCCGCCCGGCCGGCTGATCAACAACGCGCTCCTGCTGGCCGTTGCGCGTGCCGCTCCCCGCCGCCCCGGCGAGCTCCGCCGGCTCGGGCTGCGCGGCCGCCAGCTCGAGCGGTACGGCGGCGAGATCGCGCGGCTGGTCCGGGATGCCGCCCGCCAGCCGCCCGCGGTGCCGCCGCGGCCGGCCGGCCGCCGCCCGCCGCCGGCCGTGCGGCGGCGGGGTCGCGAGCTGCGCGCCTGGCGGCGACGGGAGGCCGAGCGCCGCGGGGTGAGCCAGCAGGCGGTGCTGCCGGGCTCGGCGCTGCGCCACCTCGAGCAGCACGGCGCCGGCGACCTGCGATCGGTGCCGCAGCTCGGCGGCAAGCGGATCGCGCTCTACGGCGAGCGGCTGGCCGAGCTGTGCGGCGGCGGGTGAGGCTCAGCTGCCGCGCGCCGCGGCCCGGCGGATGTCGCGGACGATCTTCAGGTGGTGACGGTGGTGCAGGTCGAAGAACCGCATCCACTGGTTGACGTCGAACGACCCCAGGATCGGGTGCCGGCAGCGCCAGCCCGACTCTTCGAGCGGCGGCAGCGCCTCGGCGAACTGCTCGAAGCGCTGCTTGAGCCGGCGCAGCCCGGCGTCGATGTCGGCCGGATCGCGCCCCGCCGGCACCACCGCCTTGGGTGCCTTGCCGTAGCCGCGGGGGAAGAAGCCCAGGGCGAGCAGCAGCCGGCCCAGCAGCGTCGGGCCACCGGTCGCCGGAGCCTCGCGCCCGTCCATCAGGCGGTCGAAGCGGTCGACGATGGTCTCGCCACTGAGCAGCAGATGCTCGAGCTGCTTGCCGACGCTCCACTGCGAGACGCGCGGCGCCTGGACGGCGTGCAGCTCGTGCTGCGAGGCCAGCTGGATCAGGTCGTCGAACTGGGCCAGCACCTTGCGGTAGCGCTGCTCGAGCTGCTGCGATGCGGCCGCCACGGTTCCTCCCGTCGGAATGCTATACGGTTTGGTCGATATTCGGGTTCTCGACCGCCCGCGGGCCCGTCGGAGCCGCCAGAGCCCGGAACTAGCCTGACCTTCTCACCGAGCCGCATCTGCGCGTCCGGATGCGGCTGAATCTGCACGACTTGTCTTGTTCGGGCGTCCTCGGCGTAGCTCGCGGTGCGCCTGCGGTGCCCTCCGGCGGTGAGTCGCGGGTCTTTCAGGCACCTGCGACCGCTCACCGAGCGGCCCGGTGGGCAGGCCAGGCTAGCGCTCGCTCTTGAGCGCCGGCAGCAGCGGCGTGCGCAGCGCCGCCGACACGGCCACCGCGCCGGCGGCCAGGCCGACTGCCAGCACCAGCGCCAGCGTGCCCGCGAGGGCGCCCCACGGCACCTCGCCGGCGCTGGCCGCCAGGTGGGGCGCCACCGCGAGCAGCCCGGCGGCGGCACCGATGCCGATGCCGACCGCCAGCAGGAAGCCGTTCTCGCCCACCACCAGCCACGCCAGCGTGCGCCGCCGGTAGCCGAAGGCGCGCAGCGTGGCCAGCTCGCCGCGCCGCTCGATGACGCTGCGTGCCAGCACCACCGCCAGCCCGAGCGTGCCGAGCAGCAGGCCGAGCCCGCCCAGCGCCTGGAAGGTGTCGAGGTACATGTGCTCGACCGCCATGTACGCCTCGAGCTTGTCGGCGGCCGGCGTGGCGTCGAGGCCGTAGCGAGCCAGCGACTCCTCGAGCCGCCGCGCCAGCTCGCCGGCGCGCCCGGGCGGCGCCTCGGCGAGGAAGTAGGCGAAGCCCTCCGAGTCGGGGAAGTGCTCGAGGAACGCCCGCTCCGGGATCAGCAGCTCGCTCTGGAAGATGCTGGTGTCGAGGGTGGCGACGATCCGCAGCCTGACCGGCCGGCCGCGGTCGTCGTGCAGCGCCAGCTCGTCGCCCAGCCCGAGGTGCAGGATCCACTGCACCGAGTTGGCGTCGCCGATCGCCGGCACGACGCCGGGCTCGAGCTGCCGCTCGAGCAGCCGCCACGGCTCGGCGGTCGGCTCGACGGTGGTGCGGAAGCGGAACCCGCCGCGCGCCACCAGCTCGTCGGTGACGCCCAGCAGCCGTGGGCGCTGCGGCTGGTAGAGGTTGAGGCAGCTGGCGTCCTCGCCGGGGCGCAACCTGAGCGGGTAGATGCGGCTGCCGGCCAGCGCAGCGCGGTCGTCGGTGCCGAGCCCCAGCTCGGCGCGGCCCTCGGCACTGTCCAGGTCGGCCGTCAGCGGTACCGCCGACTCGGCGACCAGCGCGAAACCGCCGGTGCCGGAGTCGCGCGCGGTGGCGTCTTCGACCTGCCGGCGGTTGGCGGCCACCGCCACCAGCACGAAACAGGCGCTGCCCACCAGCACCACCGCGAGCAGGCTGCGGCCGGGGCTGTGCGCCGTGTTGCGGGCGGCGCTGGCGGCCAGGGTGAGCCCGCCGCCGGCCCCCCGGCTGCCGCGGCACCAGGCGGCGAAGAGCGCGAAGCCGCCGGTCAGCACGGCCGCACCGGCGCCGAAGAACAGTCCCGGCGAGGCTTCGCCCGGGCCGCCGGCCGCCCAGGCGACCAGCGCCCCGGCAGCGAGCAGCGCCGCGACCGCCAGGCGGCGGGCGGCGCGCGGCGGGCGGCTGTCCACGTTTGGCGACTCGACCGCCCCGGCGAGCAGCGCTCGCACCGGCACCCGCCCGAGCCGCCGCAGGGTGAGCAGGATCGAGCCGATCACCACCGCCAGCGACAGCGCCAGGCCGGCCGCCAGGCTGGCCGGGCGCAGCTCCAGCCGCAGGAACGGCGAGCCCAGCAGCGGTGCCCACCAGCCGCCAATCCCGGCCAGCACGGCGCGGCCGTACAGCGCCGCCAGACCCAGCCCGAGAGCGCCGCCGGCCGCCGCCAGCACGGTGCCCTCGGCGAGCAGCAGGCGGCGCACCGAGCGCAGCGGGTAGCCGGCAGCCAGCCGCAGCCCCAGCTCTCGCGCCCGCCGCTCGACGCCGAGCCGGAACAGCAGCGCCACCAGCAGCGCCGCCGCGACGATCAGGAACAGGCTGAAGCCGACGAACAGGCCGGCGAACGAGGTGGTGCCGGAGGACGCCTCGAGCCCCTGGCGGCGGACCGGCAGGACGGTGAGGCCGAGCTCGGCCGGGGACAGCCGGTCGAGGACGGCCTCGGCGAGCGCGGTTGCCGCCCGCTCGGGCGTCTCGCCGCGCTCGAGCGCGAAGCGCAGCGCGGTCAGGGCGCCGAACCGGCTGCGCCACAGCCGCTGGCCTTCGGCCAGCGGTACGAAAGCCTTGGGGGTGCCGCGCCAGGCGTCCCAGTACCGCTCGTCCTCGGGTCGCACCAGCGACAGGTCGACCGGGAAAGGCGGCTCCCAGTCGGCCATCCGGTCGGCGTCGGCGATGCCCGGCAGCTCCGGCGTCAGGCTGGGGTCGGCCGCCAGCCCGGACATCTCCACCACGCCGGCGACGCGGAACCGGGCGCGCGCCGTCTCCAGGCGGTCGCGGCTGCCGACCGTGAAGTAGGTCATCTCGAGCTCCGCCCCGGGCGTCACGCCGAGGTCGTCGGCGGCCCAGCGGTTGAGCACGATCGGCGGCGTGTCGCCGCTCGCCGGCCGCGCCGTGCCGGCGCCGACGCTCCAGTCGCCGAAACCGGACGGCGGCGGCAGCGGCAGCGCGGTGACGGTCGAGTAGGGAACGGCGCGGCCGCCGGTCTCCATCCGGTTGGCGAGGTAGGTCAGCAGCGGCAGCACGGCGCGCCCGCCGGCCTCGCCGGCCGCGGTGGCGGCCGCCACCACCTGCGGCCGCAGCACGAGCTCGCGGCTGTCGAGCGTCAGCCAGCGCTCGGCCGGCGTCAGGCGCAGGCCGACGTCGGCCAGCTCCAGGGCGCGCCCCAGCGCCGCCGCTGTGCGGTCGACAGCCTGCGGTCCCGCCACCAGCAGTGCGTTGGCCACGCCAGGGCGCTCCAGGCGCCGCGCCAGGACGGGCAGCTCGACGAAGGCGTTGAGCGGCGCCACCTGGCCGGCGGCGAGCGAGAACCGGCCGGCGCCGCGGTCCGGCACGACGGCGCTCACCACCAACCGCAGCGAGCGCAGCGCCGCCTCCGGGTCGTCGCCGCCGAGCAGCGTCGAGCGCGGCACCTCGCTGCGATGCTCGAACGCCACCACCACCTGATCTCCGACCTGTGCCCCCAGCTCGCGCGCCAGCGCCGAGTTGAGCACCAGCGAGGGGAAGACCTGACCCGGCCGCCGCGTCAGCTCCAGCGCCTGCGACGCGGGGTCGCCCGGAAACAGCGTCCGGAAGCCGGCGTCGACGCCCCACACCGCGACCCGGGCGGCGCGTGCGCCGCCCTCGGCGTGTACCGCCGAGCCGCGCAGCGCCACCACCGGCACGACGCTGGCTCCCGGCTCCAGCTCGGCGGCCAGCCGGTCCGCCAGCTCGGCGGCGAACGGGCGCTCGGCGAGGACCGCATGGTCGATCAGGCCGAGCCGCTCGAGCGTCAGGTCCCGCAGGCTGGCCTCGATCGAGTCGCCCACCACCAGCGATCCAGCGAGCACCGCGGTGGCGACCCCGGCGGCCGCCAGCACGGCCAGGTTGATCGGCCAGAAGTGGATCAGGCTGCGACGCATCGTCCGTCGGTCAGCCGGTAGCGGCGGGCGAAGCGGGCCGCCAGCTCGGTGCTGTGGGTGACCACGATCATCTTGGTCCTGTCGCGGCCGTGGAGCTCGATGAGCAGGTCCGATACCGCCTTGGCGGTGTCGCCGTCGAGGCTGCCGGTCGGCTCGTCGCACAGCAGCAGGCTGGGCCGGTTGACCAGCGCCCGCGCCACCGCCACCCGCTGCCTCTCGCCGCCCGACAGCTCGGCCGGCCGGTGCTGCCGGCGGTGGGCCAGCATCACCGCTTCGAGCAGCTCCTCGGCGCGCTGGCCGGCGGCGGCGCGCTGGCGGCGGTCGCCGCGGAACGCCAGCGCAGGCAGCAGCACGTTCTCCATCACCGAGTACTGCGGCAGCAGGTGGTGGTCCTGGAAGACGAAGCCGATGGTGCGGTTGCGGAACCTGGCGAGCTCCGCCTCCGGCAGCGAGAGCGGCTGGCGGCCGTCGATCTCGATGGTGCCGGAGTCGGGCCTGTCGAGCGTGCCGATCAGGTGCAGCAGAGTGCTCTTGCCGGAGCCAGACGGGCCGACGATGGCCACCGCCTCGCCGTCCGCCAGCTCGAGGCTGGCGCTCTTGAGCACCTCGACGGTGGTGCTGCCCAGCCGGAAGCTCTTGCTCACCCGGCGCACCGACAGGCCGCCGCTGGTCTGCTGGTTCATCGCGGCACTCCCCCCTTCGGCTCCCAGGATACCGCCGAACGGCTGCCGGCCGCGCCGTGCGCTCTGATAGCGTGGCCCGAACGCAATCGACGCCGCGGTAGTGCCGCGGGGCTAAGGAGTCAGCGATGCCAACGGCCGACGAGGAACCCACCATCTACAAGGTGGTCGTGAACCACGAGGAGCAGTACAGCATCTTCCCGGCCGACCGGCGCGTGCCGATCGGCTGGCGGGCGGTCGGCAAGGTCGGCCCGAAGGACGACTGCCTCAAGCACATCGAGGAGATCTGGACCGACATGCGCCCCGACGACCTCCACGCCAGGGTCGAGCAGCTGCGCGAGGTGGTCGAAGAGGCCGCCACCACACGCCGCCGGTGAGCGCGGCGGGGTGGTCGCCGGCGGGAGGGGCGCGATGAGGCTCCGCCCGACCGGCCTGAGGCCGTTCCCGCTGCCGGTCAGCGTGCTGCTGTCGGTGCTGTGGACCGGGCTGGTGCACCTGCTGCTGGCGCTGGCGGCGGCGGCTCAGCCGCCGGTGGGGGGCGCCGCGCCGGTGGTAGCGCTGTGGCGCTACGAGCTGCTGGGCGCCGTGCGGCTGCCCACGCTCCTGATGGTCATCAACCTGCTGCTGATCGGCTACCTGTGGCTCGACTACCGCGCGCGGCGGCGGCGCGGCAGGCGCGGCTCGCTGCTGTTTCTGGCGGCGGCGCTGCTGCTGGTCCATCTCGGCTGGGCCGTGTGGCGCGCCTGGTGGACGGAGGTCAACCGGCCGCCGGTGGCGCCGGGGACCGTTTTCGCCGTCGTGGCGGAGCCGAGGTGAGCGCTTCGCTGGCGGTGGTGGTCGGCGCCGTCCTCGGCACGCTCTTCGCCTGGCTGGCCCGGTGGCTGGGCGGCGAGCGCAGGGTGTGGGCCATCGGCCTGGTGGTTGCTGCCGTGCTCTACCTGCTGTTCGCGGCCGTTGCCGGCGCCGGCGCCGAGGCGCTGGCTCTCGAGCTGAGCGGTGTGGTGGCCTTCGGTGCGGTGGCCGGGCTGGGGCTGGCCGGCCGGCCGCTGTGGCTGGCCGCCGGCTGGGGGGCGCACGTGGTCTGGGACGTCGCGCTGCACGGCCGGGCCGGCGGCTACGCGCCGCCGCTCTACCCGGAGCTGTGCATCGGCTTCGATCTGGCGGTGGCGGCGTTCATCGTCTCCCGGGTATGGCGGCCGGGCGGCGCGCGGCCGGGGGCCGGGGGTTGAGGGGTGGAGGCGCGACGTCCACGGCCGCCGGGCTGATCCTGGCGGCGCTCGCCGCCGGCTGCGCCGCCGATCCGCCGCCCGATCCCCGACCGGTGCCGCCCGGTAGCTTCGCCTTCGCCGCGCTCGGCGATGCGCCGTACGTCAGGGCCGACGAGGTGCGTTTCGAGCGCCTGGTGGAGCAGCTCAACCGCGTCGAGCTGGCCTGGGTTCTGCACGTCGGCGACATCCTCTGGTTTCCGTGCTCGGAGGAGAAGTACCGCCAGCGGCTGGCCACCTTCGAGAGCATCCGTCACCCGTTCCTGCTCACCCCGGGCGACAACGACTGGTCCGACTGCTGGGAGCCGATCGCCGGCGGCCACCGTCCGCTCGACCGGCTGGCGGAGCTGCGGCGGATCTTCTTCCCTTCGCCGGCGACGGCCGGCGAGGCGGCGCTCGGGGTCGAGCGCCAGTCGCTCGACCCGCGCTTCGGTGAGTTTCCCGAGAACGGTAGCTGGCTGTACGGCGGAGTGGTGTTCGCCACTGTCCACCTGGTTGGCAGCCGCAACGCCGGCATGCCGTTCCCCGGCCGCAGCGAGGCCGACGACCGCGAGGTGGAGCGCCGCACCGCCGCCGCGCTGGCCTGGACCCGCGCCGCCTTCGCGCGCGCGGCGGCCGAGGACGCCGCCGCGGTGGTGCTGGCGATCCACGCCGAGCCGGGCTTCCACCAGCCGGCCGGTTCCCCACACCGGGCGGCCTTCGAGCCGTGGCTTGCGCTCCTCGCCGAGGAAAGCGAGCGCTGGGGCCGGCCGGTGCTGCTGGTCCACGGCGACGACCACCAGTTCCTCGTCGACCGGCCGCTCGAGCATCCCGACGGCCGGCCGGTGCCCAACCTCACCCGGCTGGAGGTGCCGGGTGCCCCCGACATCGGCTGGGTGCGGGTGGTCGTCGAACCGTCGGCGGCCGAGCCGTTCCGCTTCGAGCCGTACCTGATGCGGCGGCCTTGGCTCGACCTGGTGCGCTGGTAGCTGCGGCGCGCGCCCGCCTCTCGAACGGGCGGGGCGGCTATGCTCACGGCATGAAGCCGCAAGACGGGCCACGCCGGCTGGACCTCGCCAGCTGGGAGCGGCACCAGCAGTACGAACTGTTCCGCTCCTACGACTGGCCGTGGTTCAACGTCACGGTCGACGTCGACGTCGAGGCGGTGGCCGCGCGCTGTGCGGCGCCGGGCGGGCCGTCGTTCTTCCTCGCCAGCCTCTGGCTGTCGCTGGTCGCCGCCAACGAGGTGCGCGAGCTCCGGCTGCGGCTGCGCGGCGACGAGGTGGTCGAGCACCGGCTGATCCACGGCGGCTCGACGGTGCTGATGCCCGACGACAGCTTCGTCTTCGCCTACTTCGACTTCCTGCCCGAGTTCGAGCCGTTCGCCGAGCGCGCCGCGGCCGAGCTCGAGGTGGTGCGGGGCGGGCCGGGTAAGCTCGAGCCTCGCCCCGAGCGCGACGACCTGATCCACTACTCGGTGCTGCCCTGGATTGCCTTCACCAGCTTCCAGCACGCCCGCCGGCTGGGCCAGGACGACTCGGTGCCGCGGCTGGTGTTCGGCCGCCGCCGCGAGGTCGCCGGGCGCCGGCGGATGCCGGTGTCGGTCGAGGTCCACCACGCGCTGGCCGACGGCCTGCACGTGAGCCGCTTCTACCAGCGCTTCGAGGAGCTGATGGCGCAGCCGGACCGGCTGGGGTAGGGCGGTCGGTGCGCCAACAACGGTGACAGGGTACTCAGCCCACCGTCGCGGCGGCTGAGGGCCGATGGCGCCTTGAGTATCCTGTCACCGAAGCTCTCTCACTCGCCGGGGTCTTCGGCGATGCGCTGCGCGATCTCGTCCGGGATGGGGATGGTCTCGAGGCCGCCGGGGCGGTTCAGGATGCAGCAGACCGAGCTCACCTTGCCCCGCGCCACCGGCCGCTCGCCGACGGTGAGCAGGAAGCGGTAGGTCATCGAGCGGGCGCCCTTGCGCGCCACCCTGAGCTCGATTCTGAGCTGGTCGCCGTAACGCGCCGGGCTGAGGTAGTCGAGCGCCGCCGACACCCGCGGCCAGCCGATCTCGTCGGCGCCGCGCCGGTGGTGGACGGTGGTGCCGAGCGCGCGGAGGAACTCGTGCTCGGCGGTCTCGATGAACACGAAGAAGCGCGCGAAGTGGACGATGCCGCCCATGTCGGTGTCCGCGAACTCGATGCGGCGGGTGGTGGTGAAGCGGCTCAGCGGCTCGGGTCGGCTCATCAGGGGGCTCCCGTCTCGGCGCCGCCGCCGGCCAGCACGCGCTCGTAGACCGCCGCCGTGCGCTCCGCCATGCGACGGCTGTGAAAGTCGCGCTCGACCGCCCGGCGGCCGCGCCGCCCCAGCTCTCGCCTCCGGCGCGGGTCTTCGACCAGCTCGCCGAGCGCCGCCGCCAGCGCCTCCGGCGAGCCCGGCGGGACGAGCAGCCCGCCGCCGGTTGCGGCGATCAGCTCGGGGAATGCGCCGTGGTCGGGCTGCACCACCGGCACGCCGTGCGCCAGCGCCTCGAGCACGTACAGCCCCTTGGGCTCCTCGTAGGTGGCGGGCACCGACAGGATGTCGATGCCGGCGAGGAGCCGGCGCTTGGCCTCGGGGTCGAGCTCGCCGTGGAACACGGTTTCGCTGGCCAGCCGGCCGGCGCGCTCGGCCAGCTCGGCCACGTAGCGGCGGTCGCGCTTCGAGATCCAGCCGCCAACCTCCAGCCGCACGCGGTCGGCGCCCGCCTTCTCGGCCAGCAGCTCGAACGCCTCGATCAGCAGGTGGAGGCCCTTCTCGGGGCAGGCGCGGGCCAGGTAGCCGATGGTCACCGGCCCACCTTCGTCGCGGTCCGGCTCGCCGTCGGCCGCCGCCGCGCCGAGGTGCCGCAGGTCGACTCCCAGCGGCACGACGTGGAACCGCTCGGTGGGCAGCTCGAGCAGCTCCCGCATCCGCTCGGCGTAGTGCCGGCTCGGCGCGACGAAGCCGTCCAGCCCGGCGGCGCGCCGCCGCAGCTCGGTCACCACCTCGCCGCGGTGCGGTTCGGGCAGGCCGGCCAGGAACAGGTCCTCGCCGGTCAGCCCCGACAGCACCGGCGCGCCGGTGGCGCGGCCGATCTCGGCCGCCAGCCCGATCAGCAGCCCGTTGCCGAGCTGCACGATGTCCGGGCGGAACGCGCCCAGCCAGGCCGTCAGCCGCCCGAGCTCCTTCTGCTGCCGGCCCTCCTCGCCGCGCAGCACCGACAGGGTGAGCGGTCCGAGGGAGGCGGCGTCGGTCGAGCCCGCCAGCCGCGACGCCATCCCCAGCATCACCTCGCTGTCGAACAGCCGGTCCAGCCAGCGCGGGGTGCGGCTGAACAGCCGGACCGCCTGCTGCAGGTAGACGTTGACCGCGCCGTAGAAGATGCCGTCCATCGCCACCGGCGGCTCGTCGGTGCGGATCGGCGTGTAGAGCGGCACCAGCGCCACCTCGTGCCCCAGCTCCATCAGCGCCGCCGCCAGCGTGTTGTCGTGGATGCACGAGCCGCAGTACATGCCGGCGGCTCCCGGGGCGACGTAGGCGATCCTCACGAGTGCGCCCCAAGCGGTACGGCGCGGCCGGTCGGCGGGGTCATGGCGCCGGGATGGTAGCAGCCGGCAGCCGCGGGCCCGGCGCGGCCGCGCCGATCAGGCGCGCTCGCCGTAGACGACCTCGAAGACCTGGACGCCCAGCTCGCGGTGATCGCCCCGAGTGTCGCCCGCTTCGGCGGGCACGAACGTCTTGTCGACCGCCAGCGAGAGCTCCAGACCGTCGCCGCCCGCCAGCTGCTCCTCGCCGATCCCGTACTCGCGGGTGGAGAGGGCCGCCACCGGCACGAAGCGGTCCAGTTCGCGGCCGTTGATCGTCAGCGAGACTTCCTGCCCGGGGCAGCGGGCGCGGTTGACGCCGAGCCGCAGGGTCAGCGTGCCCCCCGGGCGACAGCCGCTGAGCCGGCAGCTGGCGCGCGGTCCGGTCCACCGCCAGGAGCGGCGGTCCGGGCTGGCGATCCGCGGGTCCTGCTCGAGGTCGTACCAGCCGTCGAGGTAGTCGAAGGTGAGCGGCCTCGAGCGGGGCGGCGGCGCGAGCCTCATGGCCCACGGTGCACCCAGAAACGGCAGGCCACCGTTGAGGTGCCGCCAGACCTTCCGCCTGAGCTCGCCGGTCGGCACCCAGCCCCGGCTCGGACAGCTCCGGCAATCGTCGGTCAGCTCGCCGGTGAGCAGGCTGCGGCGCAGCTCCCTCATACGGCGGCCGTTGAGCACCTCGGACAGCGGCTGGTTGGTGCCCAGCGAGTGCACCGGGCGGTGCCAGCAGCACGGCGCCACCTCGCGGTTGGCCTGGATGAAAAGGAACTTCCAGGGGTCCAGGCAGTCACGGGTCATGCCGCGCCCGCCGGGCGTCGAGTAGCGGACCGGCGGCGCCTGCCGGGAGCCGGGAGCGGTCTCGGGATCGGAGGCCGGCGGCGCGGTCCGGGCGGTGCCGGCGGAGCTCCCGTCGCCGGGGGCGGCTGCGAGCGCGCGCATCCTGGCGCGCAGCGAGTCGAGCAGGCCGCTCTGGCAGTGGTAGGCGATGCCGGCGGCTTCGAGGCGCCGGAACGTCTCTTCGAGCGCCGCCAGCGCGGCCGGCAGCCGGGCCGCTGCCATCTCGGTCACGTGCCGTGGGTTGACCACACCCGGCAGGTCCGGGTACTTGGTCAGGTTGCAAAAGTTGACGTGCGCGACGCCCAGCTGCTCGACGAACGCCGCGTAGGCCGGCAGCTCGAGCACGTTGAGGTCCGACACCACGCAGCTCAGCGACAGCGGCGGCGGCTCGCGCCCCAGCCGCTGTGCCGTGGCGCGCAGCGCCTCGATGTTGGCCAGCAGCGTCGGCAGCTCGGCGCCGCGGCGCAGCTGGGCGAACACCTTCGGGTCGTGGCTGTCGCAGCTGATCTCGATGTCCCGGAAGCGGCACAGGGTCTCGAGCTCCCGCTCGGCTAGCGGACGCGCGAAGTTGGAGATGATGTGCAGCTCGATGCCGGCGTCGAGCAGCCGGTCGCACTGCCGGTACCAGTCGCGGAAGATGGTGGTCTCGCCGTGGCCGTTGACCGTCACCACCCCGGGACGGCGCTCGATGAGTCCGGTGATCACGTTCTCCAGGCAGTCGCCGTCGAGGTGGCGTCCGCGGTAGGTCGGCTGGCTGACCGCGCAGAAGGTGCAGCGCAGGTTGCACTTCGAGGTGATCTCGAGATGGACCACCTCTGTCGAGTGCGACTCCAGCAGGTCGGTCGGCCGCAGCTGGCGCAGATCCAGCGCCCGCACCGTCTGTCTCACCCTGTCGAAAGCCGACACGTCGAGGCTCCTGGACCCCACCGGAGAACGAATTGCCGGAGCCTTCGGTTCAGGGTAGAGCAGCGACACCGAGCCGTCAACCGGGCTGGAGGTGACGGCGCGCCGGGGCTGCGAGCGGCCAACGAGTGGACCGTCAAGGTCGCGCCAGCCGGCCGGAGCTGGCTCGAGCAGTGTGGCTCGCAAGGGCCCGGAGCGGGCAGTCGAGTCTCGGGGTGTAGCGCGCGACCCGCCGTCCCCGAGGGCGATCGCCGCCGCGGGCAGGCTGATGCCCTCGATCCTGCCGTCGAGCCCGGCGGCCCGGTCGGCCGCCCGGCCGCCGGCCTTCAGCGCCGGCGGTAGCGGGCCTGGCCGAACGGGCGCAGCTCGCCGTCGACCAGCACCCGGTCCTCGACCTCGACGGTGCCGTCGGGCAGCAGCCGGTACTCGGTGCGGCCGCTCTCGGTCGGGGCCTTCCAGTCCGACACGACGACCGCCTCGCCGGCCTCGCCGACGATCTCGATCTCCTGCGGTCGGTTGTCCGTCCAGCGGCCGACAAGCTGGCCGTCGGGGCCGACGCGGTAGGTCGCCACGGCCTCGAGCACCGGTGTGACGGCGCCGGCCTCGTCCACCAGGCCGTTGGTGAACTGCAGCTCGATCTCGCCCTCCGGTCCGATCTCCCAGGTCATGGTGAAGCGGGCGGGCCGTCCGAACAGGGTGCCCTCGCCGACCCAGGAGCCGGCCAGCTGCCGGAAGACCGCCGGGACCGGCGGCGCCTCTCCCAGAGCCCCCCGTGGCTCCGCGACGAGGGCCGCGAAGCACAGCAGGAACGGCAGGGAGACGGTTGCAGCCTGTCGTGCGACGTGCATCGGGATCGTGGTGTCGTCGGAGGGAGGATTCTACAGAGTAGGCCCGGAGGTGACCAGCCCGCCACCCCGGCTTGCCCAGAGACCGGTGTTGACGGTCCTGATCGCGGTCGGTGGGCTCTCCGGTTGTGCGAGCGGGACGACTGGTAGGCTCCGACGTGTGGAACGGGCCGTCGCGGCCTTGCCGGTTGCCGCACGCTGCCATGGAGGCTCTTAGCAGCCAGGATCTGAAGCCCGGCCGGACGCGCCGGCCTGCTGCGCTTCTGGTCCTGGCTCTTGCCGTGGCTTCCGTCGGCGCGTGCGGTGGGGCTGCCGAGCCCACGGCCGCGGACCTGGCCAGCCTGAGTCCCCAGCCCACGCCCGAGGGGGCACTTGGCGCCTACATCAGGCTCCTCGAGCTCAAGGTGAAGGACCCGAGCTTGACGCTGTTCACCCCGGAGACGCGGCGGCTGCTCGCCGGCATGACGATGAGGGATGATCAGCAGGACAACGAGCTCCGCTCTTTGCGTCCCGCGACCGAGTCGATGAGCGTTCGAAGCAGGGGGAGCCTGGCGGTGATTCGCTTCGCGGCGGAGCATCGCAAGGTCTCGCCCTACTTCTTCCGGCGAGGAGCCGACGGCTGGATGCTCGATCTCGCCACGCCGCGCCGGGTCCTGGTCTTCAACCAGGCCAACGAGTGGCCCTTCAGGTCTCGCGACCACGAGTACGCCTTCGCTTTCGACGACGGGTGACCCGAGCCCGGGGAGCGCCGGGCTAGGGCGGTCTCTCTCCGCTGGACAGCCCGCGCAGCAGCGGCAGGACCTGGCGCGAGTAGTGGGGCTCCTGGGTGCCCCAGAACAGGCAGTCAAGCCGCAGGTTCTGGCGCGCGAAGCGGTGCAGCTCCGCGGCCGTGACCGGCCGGCGCGGCGGCGGCCAGCCAGGCCAGCAGGCTCGCGGCGGCCCGGTGGGCAAGGCTTGGGATCATCCGCGGATTCGCGCCGAGCGTCTCGCAGTCCGGATGCGATGGCGGGAGGGGCGTCAGCGGTCGAAGAAGCGGTCGACCAGCGAGGTGGCCGGCCTCGGCGACAGCAGCGAGCCGGCGACCAGCGCCGCCGCCGAGCCGGCGAGGATGACGACCACCGGCATCAGGCCGGTGCCGCCGACCGTGTAGCCCGGCTCCTGCCACGAGCGGACGAAGAACCACAGCCACAGGACGGCGGTGGCGAGGACCGCGGCGAGCGCACCCTGGCGGGTCGAGCGGCGCCAGTAGAGGGCGGCGACGACCAGCGGGAACAGGCCGGCGAAGCCGGTGAAGCTCCACACCCCGAGGCGGAAGATCGAGCGGTCTACCACCAGCGCCAGCAGGTAGGTGACCGCCAGCAGCGCCGCCACCCACAGCCGGCCGACCCGCACCTGACGCGCCTCGCCCATCCGGTCGTGCAGCCGGTAGTGGCGCACGATGTCCTCGGTGAACAGGCTGCTCAGCGCCAGGATCTGCGAGTCGAGCGACGACATGACGGCGGCGATCACCCCCGCCGCCAGCAGGCCGGCGAGGATCTCCGGCGCGTGCAGCGCGATCATCCGAATCAGCACTGCGTTGGCCGCCGGGCCCTCGAGGCCGGGCACGTCGGCGGCGCCGATCACCCCCAGCAGCACGCTCGGCAGCCAGACCACCGCCACGCACAGCGGGTAGGCGGCCACCGGCAGCCGGAAGGTGGCGGCGCCGCGGGCGGTCAGCCAGTGCATGAAGATGTGCGGGAACATGCCCACCGACAGCGGGATGGCGGTGTAGCTCAACAGCTCGAGCGGGCGGATCGCGTCGCCGCGCACCAGCAGCTCCGGGCGCGCCGCCGCCACCCGCGCCAGCGCCGCTGCCAGCCCTCCGGAGCGGCCGACGATGATCGCCACCGCCAGCGCTCCCAGGATCATGAACACCAGGGTCTGGAAGGTGTTGGCCCAGGCCGTGCCGCGCAGGCCGCCGGTGGCGACGTAGGCCAGCACCACCAGGCAGATGATCAGGCTGCCGGCCGCCTCGGGCACCAGCCCGTCGGTGATCTGGTTGAGGGTGATGCCGGCGCCCTTGATGCCGATCAGCAGGTACGGCAGGAGCAGCGCCAGGATGAGCGCGAACAACACCAGCCCGAGGCCGTCGGAGCCCCAGCGGTCGCGGAAGAACTGGATCTGGGTGAGGTAGCCGTGGCGCTTGCCGAGCGCCCACAGCCGCGCGCCGACGAAGTGGAAGACCAGCGGCACCACCAGCGCCGACGACGAGGCCATCAGCGCGAACACCCCGATGCCGCGGTGGTAGGCCTCGCCCGAGGCGCCGAGCAGCGAGAACGCCGTCATGTGGGTGCCGAACAGCGACATCAGGAGCACGAACGGGCCGATCGTGCGGGTGGCGACGAAGTAGTCCTCGCCGGTGCGCTCGAGGAAGCGGTGGCTGAAGGCGCCGATCGCCAGCACCAGCGCCAGGTAGACCGCGATGACGGCGACGGTCATCGCCGGCTCAGCGCCCGTCGCCCGGTCGCGGCTCGCGGCGCGGCTCGGGCGGCTCGGGCGGCGGGTCGAGCACCAGCAGCAGCGCCATCAGCGCCGCCGCTGCCAGGCAGTAGGCCAGGTGGTAGGTGAGTCCTACCGGCAGGCCGGCCAGCAGCTGCGGGTCGTCCCACAGCCACAGGTCGTTGTGCAGCAGGTAGAACAGGCCGAGGCCGAGCAGGAAGACCCGGCGCAGGGGGCGGGCGCGCATCGGCCGCAAGAGTACCCGACGCCGCCGCCGCCGCGGGCCGACTCAGCCTTCCGCGGCGGCGGCCTCGGCGCGCTCGGCCGTCCAGCCGTCGAGCGCCGCCAGGACGCCGTCGATCGGGTCGCGGTAGACGTTGCCAACCAGCATGCTGACCAGCTGGCGGCGGCAGTCGGGATGGCGGCCGAGGAACTCGGAGAAGCTGAACTCGGGGTCGTAGAAGGCGTAGACCAGCTTGCGCAGCGCCTCCATGCCGGCGCGCAGCTCGGGCTCGAACCGCCCCAGCCGCGCCGCCGACGGGTCGTCCGCCGCCAGCGCGTCGTGGATGGCGTCGGCCGCCATCTCACCCGACTTCAAGGCCAGGAAGACGCCGGTCGAGTAGATCGGATCGATGAAGCCGAAGGCGTCGCCGGCCAGCACCCAGCCGTCGCCCGCCAGCCGGCGCGACTTGTAGGAGAAGTCACGGATCGCCTTGACCGGCATCACCCGCCGCGCGCCGGCGAGCCGCTCGCCGAGCGGCGGGCAGCGCTCGAGCTCCTGCTCGAACACCGTCCGCGGGTCGCCCTCGCGGCCGCGCACCAGGTAGTCCACCGGTCCCACCACGCCGACGCTGACGACGTCGTCGGGCAGCGGGATGAACCAGAACCAGGCGCGCCGGTCGCCGGTGTGCAGGATGAGGGTGGCGCCGGCGTCGATGCCCTCGTCGCGCCGCGCGCCGGCGTAGTGGGTGAAGAGCGAGGCGTTGCGCAGGCACGGCTCGGTCTCCACCAGACCCAGCCGGCGGGCGAGGAAGGCGCTCTGGCCGGTGGCGTCGACCACCACCCGCGACGCCACCTCGCGTCGCCCGCCGCCGGCCGGCTCGAGCTCGACGCCGACCGCCCGCTCGCCCTCGAACAGCACCTCGCGCAACCGCGTGCCGAAGAGCACGTCGACGCCGTGCTCGGCGGCGTTGTCGAGCAGCATGCGGTCGAACTCGCTGCGCCTGACCTGCCAGGTCTGCGAGCTCTCGTGCGGATCGAACTCGTGGAAGTAGAACGGCGCGGTGGTACGGCCCGACGGGGTGAAGAACTGCACGCTGTGCTTGGCGGGGAAGGCGCTTTCGCGCATCCGGTCGAGCACGCCCAGCCGCTCGAACACCCACCAGGTGGCCGGCATCAACGACTCGCCGACCTTGAACCGCGGCCGCTTCGCCCGCTCGGCGAGCAGCACCCGGTGGCCGTGCTGCGCCAGCAGGGTGGCGGCGGTGGCGCCGGCCGGACCGCCGCCCGCGACCACGACGTCGTAGCGCTGAGAGATCGCTTCCATGCCGTTGGGTGTTCGTGGAGGCGGCGAGCGCGGATGCCGGGCGCCGCCGGTGCCGCGCTCCGCCCCCGGCGCTAGGGCCGGATCTCCACCCGCAGCGCAGCCGAGAACGGCCGTCCCGGGATCACCGAGGCGCCGCCGAAGCCGCGCGTCTCGTACTCCTCGTCGGCCAGGTTCTCGAGGTGGAGGCTCCAGCGCAGCCGGCCGGTAGCGCGGCCCACCGCCAGGTCGAGCACCAGGTAGTCGCCGATCCGCGTGGCGTTGTCTTCGGCGATGAACTGCTCGCCGACCCAGCGGCCGCCGCCGCCGATCGACCAGCCGCGCGGCAGCCGGCGGCTCAGCCAGAAGCCCGCCAGGTGCTCGGGGGCGAAGGCCGGCCGGTTGCCGGAGCGGTCGAACACCGCCACGAACGGCGGGAACGGCAGCTGCAGCAGCTCGGCGAACCGGGTCAGCTCGGCGTCGGTGTAGGCGTAGGTCACCAGCGCCTGCCATCCGGCCGCCGGCTCGGCGGCGATCTCCAGCTCGAGGCCGCGCGAGCGCTGGTCGCCGACCTGCTGGGTGAAGCCGTTGTCGTCGGGGATGGCGATGTTGCGGCGCTTCAGCTCGAAGGCGGCGAGCGTCGTGCGCAGCCGGTTGCCGGGCGGCGCCCAGCGCGCCCCGACCTCCACCTGGCGGCTCTCCTCGGGCTCGGGCACGCCCACCACGCGCGGCGACGGCGGCGCGAACGAGCGCCCGGTGTTGGCGTACAGCGACACCGTGTCGACCGGCCGGTAGACCAGGCCCAGCATCGGGCTGAGCTCGCTGTGCGAGCGGCGGGTGCCGGCCACCGGGTCCTCGAAGTCGATCGAGTCGAAGCGCGCGCCGAGGAGCAGCTGGGTGCGCTTGCCGAAAGCGATCTGGTCCACCAGGTAGGGTGCGACGATCTCGCTGCTTGCGTCGCCGGCGGAGCGGAAGACCACGAAGCCCGGGCCGGTGGCGGTCTCGACCGGCCGGAAGATGTCGATCGAGGGCAGCAGCGCCGCGTCGAGGGTGAACTCGTCGTCGAAGCGCGCCAGCTCGAGGCCGGCCAGCAGCCGGTGCCGAACCGCCCCGCCGCCGGCGGTGATCACCAGCTCGAGCTGGTTGCCGGCGAACTGCTGCCTGTCGTCGAGCCGCGTGAGGGTGCGCGACACTGCCAGGCTGCCATCGGGGGTGGGGAAGACGAAGCCCAGCAGCGTGCCGTCCGAGAGCCAGTCGAGCTGCCGGACGTAGGTCTTGTTGCGCACCGTCAACCGCTCGCTGAGCTGGCGCTCGTAGTCGAGCTGCAGGCGGGCGATGTCCTGCTCGGAGCGGTCGAACGGTGAAGCGTAGGAGCGGCTGCGAGGCACCGCCGGCAGGCTACCGCCCACCACCGGGATGCCGGCGTCGGGCTGGAAGTCGGCCTCCATCCACTCCAGGCTCAGGCTGAGGCTGGTGCGCTCGTTCGGCCGCCAGGCCAGCACCGGGTTGACCGCCAGCGTCTGGTGGTCGAGGCCGTCGCGGTGGCCGTCGCCGTCGCGCCACAGGCCGTTGAGCCGCAGGCTCCACGGACCCTCACCGCCCCAGTTGGCGTCGACATCGGCCTCGCGGGTGCCGAAGCTGCCGACGCCGGCGCCGAACACCGCGAAGCGGGCGGGCAGCGGAGCCTTCCTCACCAGGTTGACCATGCCGGCGAGCGGGTTGGAGCCGTACAGGAAGCCGCCGGGTCCCTTGAACACCTCCACCCGCTCGGCGTTGTACAGCTGGTAGAAGCTCGACTCCGGCTCGGGAGCACCGTCGGTCAGGATCAGGCCGCCGCTCAACGAGTCGAAGCCGCGCAGGATAAACAGGTCGAAGACCCCGAAGCCGGTCTGCACGCCAAGGCCGGAGACGTTCTCGAGCGCCTGTCCCAGCAGCTTGGCGCCCTGCGCCTCGAACAGGCCGCGCTCGACCACCCCGACGTTGGCCGGCGTCCAGGCCAGCGGCACCGGCAACTTGTTGGCGATGGCGCTCGAGGCCGGCGCGTAGGGCAGGCTCTCCTCGACCCACACCTCGTCCGCCAGGGTGGCCTGCGCCTGGCCGCGGCGCTCCTCGGCCGCTTCCTCCTCCACCGGCTGCCCTTCGGCGGTGCCGGCTGCGATCGGCGCGGCCAGCAGCAGCGCCAGCGTCAGTCCGATCCTCAACTCACTCGCTCTCATCGCTCTCCTCCCGCACGTCGAGGGCGACCAGCTCTTCCTCGTTGCGCAAGTACAGCCGGCCGTCGGCGAGGGTGGGCATGGTCCAGCACTTGCCGTCGAGAACCTCGACCTCGCCCTTGCTGCGGAACGCCTCCGGCGTGGCCTCGACCAGCATCAGCTTGCCACGGTCGCCGAGCACATAGAGGTGGCCCTCGGCCAGCAGCAGCGAACCGTGTCCGAGCCCCTCGCGCACCGCCCACTTCTCCTCGCCGGTCGTGGCGTCGAGGCATTTGAAGGTGGCGTTGTCGAAGCCGTACAGGTAGCCCTCTTGGTAGATGGAGCTCGAGAACTGGTTGCGCATGCGGCCGTTCGACCACACCTCGCGCAGCGCCGTTTCTTCCCCGTCGTGCTCGATCTGCAGTAGGGCGCCGCCGGTGGCGTAGCCCGATGACAGGAACAGCCGGTTGGGCGGGACGAAGATCGGGGTGGCCGCGTTGACGTCGTAGGCGGTCTTCCAGGGCCGTTTCCACAGCACCCGGCCGTCGGGCGTCACCGATACCACCTTGGTGGCGGTGAACAGCACGATCTGCCGCCGGCCGTCGATGGTCACCGGCAGCGGCGCCGCGTAGCCGGCCTTGTCGGTCTCGGCGTGCCACACCAGCTCGCCGGTGGCGCGGTCGAGCGCCACGATCGAGTGGTCCTCGCTGCCGCCGGCGTCCAGGAGCAGCAGGTCGCCCTCGACCAGCGGCGAGGTCGCCACCCCCCAGGTCGGCGGCCGCGCACCGAGCGACTCGCGCAGGTCGCGCCGCCACAGCTGCTCGCCGCTGACGGCGTCGATCGCCACCAGGTCGCCGTGGGCGCCGAGCGCGTAGACCACGCCGTCGGCGACCGTCGGCGTCGAGCGCGGGCCGTTGCCCATCATGTCCTTCCAGCGCTTGCCCAGCTCGACCTGCCAGAGCTGCTTGCCGGTGGCGGCGTCGAGGGCGACCGCCAGCTCCCGGTCGTCCCGCGCGATCAGGGTGTAGAGCCGGCCGTCCACCGCCGCGATCGCCGAGTAGCCTTCGCCCAGCGGCACCCGCCACAGCTCGGGCGGGCCGCCGTCGGGCCAGCGCGACATCAGGCCGGTCTCACGGGAGACGCCGTCGCGCCGCGGCCCGCGGAACTCCGGCCAGTCGGCGGCCGCGTCGGCGCCCGCCAGCAGCACCAGCATCGCTGTCAGCGCTGCCGGCAGGAGCGTGGCGGTCGTTCGGTTGCTTGCTCTCATCGTCCTCTCCAGGCGTTGACCGCTGGCCGCGGCCGCCCGCGGGTCTCGTCCTAGGTGTAGCGGGCTCCGAGATACGGCTCGTCGTAGAAGGCCGGCAGCAGGAAGTCGACCTGCAGCAGGCCGTCGCGGGTAAGGGCGACCCCGTCGCCCTCGAACCGTAGCATCCCCTCGCCCTCGAGCTGGCGGAACGGGCGGTCGAACTCGGCGCGGATCTCGACCCCGAACTTGCGGCGGAAGTAGTCGGCGTCGAGCCGCCCCAGCTTGAGCTGCAGGATCAGCTCGCGCACCAGCCGCTCGCGCGGCGCCGTCGGGAAGGCGCGCGCCAGCGGCAGCTCGCCGGTCGCCAGCCGCGCCAGGTAGCCGTCCCAGTCGGCCTCGTTCTGGTAGTGGACGCCGCCCACGTGCGAGAACGAGGACACCCCCAGACCCACGAGGTCGGTGCCGCGCCACAGCGCGTCGCGGTACAGGAAGCTGGTACCGCTGCCTTTCTTGACCATGGTGTAGGCGCTCGACACCTCGTAGCCGGCCTCGCCCAGCCGCTCCACCGCCCAACCGTGCCAGGCCCGTTTGGCCGGCCAGTCCGCCAGCTCGCGGTCGAGCCGGCCGGCCAGCACCCGCGCCGAGAACACCGCGTTGTACGGCAGCTCCATCTGGTAGATGGTCACGCAGTCGGGGTCGAGGTCGATGGTCTTCTCGACGGTGTCGCGCCAGCTCTGCCAGCTCTCGCCCACCATGCCGGCGATCAGGTCGACGTTGAGCAGCGGAAAGTCGAGCTCGCGGATCCACGGCATGACCTCGAGGATCTCGGCCGACAGGTGGGCGCGGCCGTTGTCGCGCAGGATGTCGTCGTCGAAGCTCTCGACGCCCAGGCTCAGCCGGGTGACCCCGATCTGGCGGATCGCCTCGAGCCGGGTGCGGGTCAGCGTGCCCGGCTCGCACTCGAAGGTGAACTCGCCGAGCGCCTCGCCCCACGGCAGCGTGCGCCGGAGGCCGGCGATCAGCCCCTCGAGGTGCTTGACCGAGATGTAGGACGGCGTGCCGCCGCCGAAGTAGACGAAGCCGAGCGGGCGGCCGGCGAGCGCCCGGCGCTCGGCGTACAGCTCCGCCTCGCGCACCAGCGCCTCGACGTAGCTCTCGATCTGGCGGGCGTTCTTGTCGGTGTAGACCCGGAAGTAGCAGAACTTGCACCGCTTGCGGCAGAACGGGATGTGGAGGTACAGACCGTACGGCTCGCCGGCCTCACCCGGCCGCTCGAGCGCGCGCTCCACCGCCGGCAGGCTGGCCTCGTTCCAGAACGAGAACGGCGGGTAGTTGGAGACGAAGACGCTGCCGACGCCGGTCTCCTCGGCGGCGACGCGGGCGGTGGCTGGCTCGGGCTGGCTCACGGTGGTGCGGGAGGTCTATCGGAAGCAGAGCAGGGTGCCGTCGACGGTGCCGATCACCAGGCGTCCTTCCCCGACCGCGGCCGACGCCTCGAAGCCGGAGCCCGAGTCGAACGACCACAGCTCCTTGCCGGTGGCGAGATCGACGGCGAACAGGGAACCGTCCGCCGAGGCGGCGAGCACCCGCTCACCGACCAGGACCGGGGAGGCGTTGATCCGCCCTCGGGTAGTGTACGTCCACAACCTGGCTCCTGTTTTGCGGTCGATCGCGTGCAGCCGCTTGTCGCGCCCGCCGATGACGATGCGGTCGGCGCCCACCGCCGCCGACGAGTAGAACGGGAACGGCCGGCCGGGGTCCTGGTAGACCCAGCGCACCTTGCCGGCGGCGAGGTCGATCGCCAGCACCTGGTTCTCGAAGGTGCCGACGTAGGCGACGTCGCCCCCCACCGCCGGGCTGGCGCCGACGTAGCCGCCCAGCTCGACCTGGCGGCGCTCGCGGCCGTCGGCGACGGCGACCACCCGCAGGTAGCCGTCGCAGCCGCTGATCACCGCGTTGCCGTTCCACACCGCCGCGGTGCCGTTGACGTAGCCGTCGGTCTCGAACCGCCAGCGCTCGGCGCCGGTGGCCGGGTCGAGGCAGTACAGCCGGTTGTCGTAGGCACCCACCAGGATGCAGCCGCCGGCCGCCACCGGCGAGGCGGTGATCGGCCCCTCGGCCTCGAACAGCCAGCGGCGCTTGCCGTCGGCGGTCGCCAGGGCGTGCAGCCGGCCGCCCTCGTCGCCGAACACCACGGTGTCGCCCGCGACCAGCGGCGAGGACTTGATCTCGTCGCCCGCCTCGTAGCTCCAGCGCAGCGCGCCGCTTTCCAGGTCGAGGGCGTACAGCTTGCCGTCGAGCGAGCCGGCGAAGACCGTGCCGCTGGCGATGGCGGCGGTGGCCTCGAAAGCGTCGCCCGCCTGGAAGCTCCAGCGCGGCGTCGGCCGATCGGCCAGGCCGTCCGTCGCCCGCCCGGTGAGCTGCGGGTCGCCCCGGAAGCTCGTCCACCCACCGCCGCCAGCTCCCGCCAGCGCCAGCGGCGCCAGAGCGGCCGCCACCAGCAGGGTCGTGGTCCTAGTAGGCTGCTTCATAGAGATCCCTGAACTCCGCCTCGCCGACCGGCCGCGGATTGTAGCGTCCCGTCCACTGCGCCGCCGCCAGCCGCGCCAGCTCGGGCAGTCTGTCGTGCTCGACGCCGCACTCGCGCAGCGAGCCGGGCAGCCCGCCCTCGGCGCGCAGCGCCTCGAGCCGCCGGGCGAGAGCCGCCGCCGGGTCGGGGCCGGCGCCGTCTCCGGCCAGCCGGGCGTAGAGCGCCGCTGCTGCGGGCGCGTTGAACCGCACCACCACCGGCAGCATCAGCAGCACGGCGGCGCCGTGCACGGTGCCGTAGCGGGCGGTCAGCGGGTTGGCCGCGGCGTGGGCGGCGCCCAGCATCGACTGCTCGACGGCGGCCCCCGCCAGGTGGGCGCCGAGCAGCATCCGGCCCGCGGCGCCGCCGTCGGCGAGGTCCGCCAGGAACGCCTCGAAGGCGCCGTCGAGCAGCCGCCAGGCCTCGCCCGCGTACAGCACCGACACCGGGTTGCGGCTCGTGGTGACATAGCTCTCGACGGCGTGCGAGACGGCGTCGAGGGCGGCGGTGGCCGCTACCCGGCGCGGCAGGGTGGCCAGCAGCCCGGGGTCGAGCAGCACCTCGCGGAAGCCGGCTCCGGGCGCGCCGCAGGCCATCTTGTCGCCGGTGTCGGGATCGGCGATGACGGCGTACGACTGCGCCTCGCTGCCGGTGCCGGCGGTGGTCGGGACGCCGACCGAGGGCAGCAGCGGCCGTACGGTCTCGTTCCAGCCGCGGTAGTCGACCATCCGGCCGCCGTTGGTGGCCAGCAGGTTGATCCCCTTTGCGGTGTCGAGCGCGCTGCCGCCGCCGAGCGCCACCAGCAGGTCGGCGCGGTGCTCGCGCGCCGCGCCGGCACCGCGCTCGACGTCGGCGCCGCTCGGGTTCTCGGGCACGCGGTCGAAAACCGCCACCTCGAGCCCCGCCTGTCGCAGTCGCTCGAGCGCCGGCTCGACGTGGCCGGCGGCGCGGACCCCGGGATCGGTGACCAGGAGCGGGCGCTCGATGCCGAGGCCGGCGGTGACGGCTCCGAGCTCCGCCAGCCGGCCGGTGCCGAAGCGCACCGCGGCGGTGCCGATCACCGCCTGCCAGCTGCTCTCGATCCTGTCGCTCGTCCAGTCCATCGCCTGCTCGCCGCGGGCATTGTGCCATCCGCGCCGTGGTGGCCGCCCGGGGGTGGGGCCTGGAGACTCCACCGGTGGCGGCTCGCCGCC
>JBFGNS010000014.1:0-42474 GCA_041574955.1 Thermoanaerobaculia bacterium
CTGGGGCCCGCCGCCGGCCGACGACCCGCGGGCCGCTGCCGGGGACGGGCCCTCCGACGGCCCGCCCGGCGGGGGTGCCGAGGAACTCGCCGGCGCCGGCATTCCGGGGGCCTCGCCACGGCGTCCTGGTGCGTTGGCCGGCGGGCTGCAGCCGCCTGCAGCGACAGCCGTGACGGCTCCGGACACGCCGCTTCGCATCAGGCCGGCGGCGGCGGCGGGGCCGGGGCCGGCACCGGAAGCGCCCGGGATGCCCGTCCGCGATCCAGCCGCGCCCTCCCCGGGTGCGGCGACCTCGACCCCGGCGGCGCCGCCCGCGGCCCGGCTCTCCCTGGTCGACCAGGATCCGACGCCCCTGGCGCCAGCGGCCACCGCGATCGCGGCTCCGCGCACGGCGTCCGCCGCCCCGCGTGGGTGGTCCACGGCCGCGCGCCACCCGGCTCGCCGTTCGGCGAGTGTCGTCACCGATCGGGCGCGCGCGGCGACGCTCGCCCCGGCCGGAACGGCCGCCGGCTCGCCCCCGGCGCCGAACGCCGAACGTGCTTCGTTGCGGCCGGGGATCAGGGTCGCCGCCGCCGCCCCGGCCGCCGGCGTGGAGGTTCCTACGGCGACCGGCAGCGCCGCGGCCCGCTCGATGTCGTCCGCGACCGCCGCTCGGCCGGCGTCGCCGGTGACTCCACGGGCCGGCGTGCAGCGCCCGGCGGCCGACCGGCGGCGTGAGCCGGCCGCGGCCGCGCTGCCGGCTATCCAGCCGCCGCCCGTTGGCTCGCCGGCGCCGCTGACGGCCGGACCCGATCCGCTCACGGCGGCGGGTGGCCGCGCCGCTCTACCGGTAGGGCTGCACGCCGACCCGGCCGAGCTGGCGGACCGCCTGGCGCTGCTGCTGGCGGACGAGGCGGACCTGCGGGGGATCGATCCATGAGCGACGAGCGCCCGGTGCCGCTGCTCGGGGAGGTCTCCCTCGAACTGGTGCAGTCGATCGAGCACTCGGTCAACGCCGGCTTCGCCTCGACCGTGATCGGCGGGTTGGACGGCGAGCTGCAGCAGCGTCTGGCTCGCCGCTCGCACCGCATCGCCATCTCTGGTCTGCTGATCGGCGAAGACTGGGCCGAAGCCCTCGACAAGCTGCAGCAGGCGGCGGCGAGCGGCGAGGAGCAGACCTTCGCCGCCGACATCACCTCGGCGCTCGATCTGCAGCAGGTGGTTGTGACCTCGTTCCACGCCACCGAGGCGGCCGGCCGGCCGGAGCGCGTCAGCTACCGGATCGAGCTAGCCGAGAGTCCGCCGCTGCCGCCGCCGGCGCAGCTCGAAGGCTTCGGCGGGCTGGACGATTTCGGTCTCGGCGACCTCGGCTTCGACACCGACATCCTGGGCGATCTGATGGACATGGCCGGCGACATCGCGGGCGCCATCGACGGCGCGCTCGACATCCTCGACGCGCTCGGGGCGCTGGCCAACCTGGACGGGCTGTCGATGGGCGACGTGCTGTCGCCGCTCGAGGCCAAGGTCGGCGAGGCCAGCGGCCTGGGCGAGTCGTTCGCCAGCGCCGCCGGCGACCTTTCGAGGCTGTTCTCGGGATGAGCGTCCAACCCAAAGCCTCGGTCGACCTGGGCAACCTGCGCTACGAGACGCACATCGAGCGCGTGCGGGTGGAGCTGGCGATGCTGCCGGCGGTGGGCAGCTTCCGCGTCCGGCTGCCGGCCGGCGTCGAGGTCAGTGCCGCCCCCGGCGATACGGGCAAGCTGGTGCTCGAAGGCCCCGATGGCTCCGAGACCGTCCTCACCGGTAAGGTCCGCAGCCTTCGCCGGCGGCTTTCGGCGACCGAGGTGGTGGTGGCCGACGCCGCCGCCGATCTCGGCCGGCTGCGTCCGGCGGCCACCTACCAGGCGCAGGACGTCGGCGCCATGGTCAAGGCGCTGGCCGCCGACGCCGGGGCGGAGGTGGGCTCGATCGAGGGGCTCGATCTCGAGCTGGCGGCTTATGTTGCCCACCAGCGCTGGACTGCCGCCCAGCACGTCGCCTACCTCGCCGAGCTGGCGGGGGCGTGGGCTGCGTGCGAGAGCGGCGGCGGGCTGTCGGCCGCGCCCTGGCCCGACGAGCCCGAGCTGGCGCTGCTCTACGGCCGCGAGATCGAGCGCTACGAGTCGCGGCTCGACGCCCCGCCCGAGGCGCGCGAGCTGAGGCTGGGCAGCGGCCCCGGTGGCGCCGCCGGCGCCCCCGACGCCCTGCGTCATACGCTGGCCGCGCTGCCTGCCGACGCCGATGCGCCGGGCCCGGGCGCGGTGCGGCGGCCGGTGCCGGTGCTGCGCACGCCCGACGCCGCGCTGATCGCCTCGGCCGCTGCCGACGGCGCCGGTGCGCGGCGCAGCGAGCGGATGGTGGCGGAGGCGATCCTGCTGCCGGCGCTGCGGCCCGGCGTGGCGATCGAGGTCCAGGAGCTGCCAAACGGTGCGTCGGGCGGCCCCTGGGTGATCACCCGGGTCACCCACCGCTTCGGCGCCGGTGTGCCGGCGGCGACGCGGCTGTGGGGCGAATCGGCGGGAGCGGGCGGCGGCTCGCTGCTCGACCAGCTGCTGAGTGCGGTGGGAGGACTGCTGTGAGCTCGGCGCTCTACGACAGCGTGGCGCGCATCGCCCGGCACGAGGCGGGCAGCCGGACGGCGGCGGCGGTGGGCCGGGTGACCGAGGTGTTCACCGCCCCCGGCGCGGTGGCCGACCACGCGGTGACGGTGGAGCTCAGGGAATCGGGCCTGCTGCTGCCGCGGGTGCCGGTGGCGGTGGGGGTGATGGGCTTCGCCGCCATCCCCGAGGTCGACGACCTGGTGGTGGTGGTCTTCGCCCACGGCAGCCTCGACGCGCCGGTGGTGGTGGGCCGGCTGTACAACACCGACGAGGACCCGCCCGATCACGCCGCCAGCGAGATCGTCCTGCGGTTGCCGTCGCGCGAGTCGACCAAGCAGCTCGAGCTGGTGGTGAGCGGCGGGGAGCCGGCGGTGCGTCTCGACCTGTCCGACACCGTGCACGTGGAGCTGCTCGGCGACAGCCTGTCGCTCAAGGTGGGCGACGCGCTCGAGGTGCGCGTCGAGCAGGGTGGTGGTGGGCGGGTGTCGGTGGCCGCCGGCCAGTCGCAGATCACCCTCAAGCAGGACGGCGACGTGACGGTGTCGGCGGCCGGCAAGCTGAAGCTCGAGGGAACCGAGGTCGAGGTCGCCGGCTCGGCCAGCGTGAAGCTGTCGGGAGCGCAGGTCGAGATCAACTAGCCGGTCAGCCGAACCGAGTGGAGACCGATTGATGGGAGTGCCAGCCGCCACCGCCAGCCACGCGGTCGTCGCCGTCGACACCCACATCGTGCTGGTGCCCTCACCCGGCGGGCCGGTGCCGACCCCGCTGCCGCACCCGTTCAGCGGCACGCTCGACGGCGGCCTGATCACGGCGGTCAAGATCGCCGGGCAGCCGGCGGCGGTGGTGGGATCGACCGCCACCAACAACCCGCCCCACCTGCCCACCCCACCCGGCACCAGCTTCCAGAAGCCGCCGGCCAACCGCGGCACGGTGGCGATGGGCAGTGCGACGGTTCGCATCGGCGGCAAGCCGGCGGCGCGCACCGGCGACCCGGTAACCACCTGCAACGACCCGGCCGATCTGCCCGTGGGCAAGATCGTCGCCGCCGGCATGGTGAGGATCGGCTAGCGCGATGAGCACCTCGCTCGGCATCGACCTGTCGGTGGTCCCCTACCTGGTGGCCTGGGACGGCGGCAGCTACGACTTCGCCAGGCGGCTCACCGGCGCGCGTCGCAACCTGGCGGCGGACGCTTCCGAGGCCTACGACCTGGCGGTCCACGAGGAGCGCGAGAACCTCGCGCAGGCGCTCATCCTGCGGCTGATGACGGCGCGCGGCGAGCTCGCCGAGCTGGGCCATGCCGCCTACGGCTCGCGGCTGCACGAGCTCATCGGCCGGCGCAAGACCGAGGCGCTGCGCAACCTGTGCCGCGCCTTCGTGCTGGAGGTGGTGGCGCAGGAGCCACGGGTGGAGGACCAGGCGGTGGAGCTGGTCTTCCACCCGCAGCAGGAGAGCTCCGCGTCGTTCGTTTTTACCCTCGCCGTGCGCCCGCGCCTGGGAGATGGTGAGCCCGTCGGGCTGACTCTGGAGGTGGCGCTGTGAGCTTCGTGCCGCGCGGCTACGAGGAGATCGTCCGCGATCTGCTCACCACCCTCACGGGCGGCACCGTGCGCGAGAGCCTGACCGTGCCGCCCGAGGGGTTCGAGATCGCCCTCGACAAGCTGCGCGACCGGCCAGTAAGGCGTATCTCGCACCTCCAAGGCACGGCGCTGGTCGGTATGCGCGACAACCAGCGCGAGATCCCGTACCGCTTCACCGCCGCCGACTTCGAGCTGGTCTCGGAAGACGGCAACGGCGGCGGCGAGGGCGACCTCATCCGCTTCCGCGAGTCCGGCCGCCGGCCGGTGCCGGGCTCGACGCTGACCGTCAACTACTACCCGGTGCAGACCGACCCGGTGCCGCTCACCGACCTCAACGTCGGCTCGGTGGCCCGCACCCTGTTCGAGACCTTCGCCCGCGAGCTCGCGCTGGCCTATCTCAACCTGGAGACGATCTACGAGTCCGCCTTCCTCGACACCGCCACCGGCAACGCCCTCGAGAAGGTGGTGGCGCTGGTGGGAGTGAAACGGCTCGCCGCCCGCCACCCGGTGGCGCGGGTGCGCTTCACCCGGCAGGCCGGCACCCCGGGACAGATCACCGTGCCGGCGGGCACCGCGGTGGTCGACGCCGCCGGCAACCGCTACCTGACGGTCAGCGGCGTCACGCTCGAGGCCTACGAGACCACGCGCGAGGTGCAGGCGGCGGGCGAAACGGCGACCACCGCGGTGGTCGCGGCGGCAGCGCTCGACCGGCTGGAGCAGGTGGTGGCCGGCGTCTCGCAGGTGACCAACCCGGAGCCGGCGCGCCAGCTCAGCTCGCCCGAGAGCGACGACGAGCTGCGGCGCCGGGCGCGCAGCGCGCTGGCGGGGGTGGATCGCGGCACGCTCAGCGCCCTGCGGTTCGGCCTCGAATCGATCGCCGGCGTCAACCAGGTGGCGATCGTCGAGCGGCCGGCGGGGGTGGCGGGCGAGGTGCGCATCGAGGTGGCGTTCGGCGACGACAGCCCCGAGGTGCGGGACGAGGTGGCGCGGCGGATCGAGGAGCTGCGGCCGGCCGGCATCCGGGTGCTGTTCGGCGAGGCTGCGCGTCGCGAGATCCAGGTGCGGGCGGCGCTGACGTTGGCCGGCAGCTCGCTGCCGGAGGCCGAGCTGACGGCTCTGCGAGGCGACCTCGAGGGCCGTCTCGAGCAGTACCTCACCGCGCTGGCGCCGGGAGCGACGGCACGCCGCGCCAAGCTGTCGGCGCTGGCGCTCGAGGACGACCGCATCGTCGACGCCCAGATCGCCCTGGTGGCGGGCGGCGTCGAGAGCGAGGAGCTGACTCTCGGCGACGGCGAGGTGCTGGACGTCACCGCTTTCGAGTTCCCGCCGCCGGCGTTCGAGACGGCGGCCGAGGGCCCGCTGGCGCCGGCGGTGGTCGGTGCGGTCCTGCCGTTGCTGCTCGAGACCGGCGTGAGCCTGGCCGAGGCGCGCTCGGCCATCGAGCCGGCCTACGCCGCCCACCTCGACTCGCGCGGTCCGGACGCGACGCTCGACGTCGACGGCCTGGTCGCCGCCATCCGCGACGACAGCCGCTTCGCGCTGGTGCGCGCCGACGTGCTGGTGACGGTGGAGAGCGGCGGCCGCTTCCTGCAGCTCACCGACGGCGCCGGCGCCTACACACCGCAGGCGGGTGAGATCCTGATCGCCGGCACGATCGACATCGAGGACCGGACGGGGGCCTGAGATGCCGCATCTCGACGCGATGTCCGCCCGCCTGCCGCGGCTGTACCGCGACGGCGAGCTGCTGCGCAGCGTGCTCGGGGTGGCGGCGCTGCAGCTCGACGCGCTCGAAGAGGAGGCGCTCGAGGTGCAGCGCTCGCACTGGTTCGACGCCACCTTCGAGCTCGCCGAGGCGGCCGACCTGGCGGCACTGCTGGACATCGCTCCGGAGAGCTGGCAGGAGCTGCGCGACTACCGAGCCTGGGTGCACGCCCTGCGCTCGGCGCGGCTCGCCCACGGCGCTGTGACGCCCCAGGCGATCCACGAGTTCGTGCGCAGCTACGGCTCCGAGTACCAGCGCATCGCGGGCATGCGCGCCGTCGTCGAGCCGCCTGCCTGGCGCGCCGAGCCGGGGTCGCCGACGCCGCTGGTCGAGAACCCGCCGCTGCGGCGGGTGGCCAGGGTGCCGGCGGTGGGTGGGCTCGAGCCGCTGCAGCGCTTCGAGCTGGAGAACCGTGGCATCGATCCGGGCGCCCTGGGCTGCCTGATGACCGGGTTGCCGGCGGCGCCCGAGTTCGTGCCGGCGCTGGTCAACCTGACCACCTCCGAGGCACTGGTGTTTCGCGGCAGCGTGCCGCCCGGCGCCCGGCTGTGGCTGCGCTCGACCACCGGTGGCGAGGCCGAGGCGACGCTCGAGGGCCGCGAGCTGAGCGACCGTCTGGTGTATGTCACGGCGGTCCAGCCGGGCACGCCGTGGGAGGTGGCGCAGATCGGTAGCCCGGCGCGCGCCCTCACCCTGCTGCCGGGCAAGAACGAGCTGTGGTTCCTGCCGATCGCCCACTACGACGACGCCGGTCTCGACCGCTTCCTGCTGGCGCTCGCTGGCCTCGACCTGCGCCAGGGCCGCTTCGACGAGAGCGAGTTCGACCACGCCCTGTTCCTCCAGCAGCCGGCGGTGCGGATGATCGCCAGCTGGGTGGAGGCGCAGCCGGCGCGCTTCGAGGTCCATCTCGATGCCGCTGCCCTGGTGAGCAGCGCGCCGGGCGAGGACGGCGGCGATCCGCTGGCGGAGGCGGTGGCGGCGCGCGAGGAGCTCGCCAGCGCGCTCGACGCCGGCGTCCAGCGGCTGCGGCCGGCGGGGGTGGAGGCGGCGGTGCGGCTCGCCGCGGCGGCCGAGATCCAGGGCCAGATGGACCGCCTGACGGCCGTCCTGCCGCAGACCCACCGCGAGGCGGGCGCGACGGGGGCCGACCGGCTGCCGGAGGCGGGCGGCGTCTTCGAAGTCACCGAGTTCGACGATTCGACATTCCGCTGAGGTGCACCGATGAAAGGAAAAGTCCGACTGGAGCTCACCGACGCCGCCGGCGCGCGGCTCGCCGTTCGCCGCGCCGGCAACTCTGTGCTGAGGAGCGGTGGCCGGCTGGTGGCGGAGCTGTTCAGCGGCCAGGGCACGGCGATCAGCCACATGGCGGTGGGCATCAACGGCGAGCCGGAAGGGGAGGAGTTCGCCACGGTGGCGCTGTCCAACGCGGGCGAGGGGGCGCTGGTCGGGCCGACCGAGGTGGCCATCCCGACCGAAGCCTTCTCGATCGAGGACGATGCCGAGCGGAGGGTCGTGGTGGTGCGGCTGCGGGCCACGCTGCCGGCCGGCTCGGCGGTCGGCACGGTGCGCGAGGCGGGGCTGCAGGCGGGTGTCGTGGCCGACGGCGCGGTGCTGTACAACCGCGTCACCTTCGAGCCGATCGACAAGGGCGGAGACCACGAGCTGACCCTGTTCTGGGAGGTCAGCTTTCCATACGGCGATCTGCAGTGGCTGATGTAGCCACGAGGGAGACGAGATGAAGACCAGCGCCAACATCCAGCTTCGCGGGCACACGCCTGCCAACCGCGACGCGGTCGTGCGGATGACCCACGAGGCCACCGGCAAGGTGGTCGAGCGCAAGCCGTTCCTCGACGGCAGCCTGTTGATGCGCGACCTGGATCCCGGCAACTACGAGCTCCAGGTGCTTCACCCCAACCTGGTCCAGCCGATCGAGGCGCGCCGGGTGCGCATCTTCGATCAGCGGCTACCGACCGTGCTGCCGGTGAGGGTGCGCCCCGAGCTGTTCCGCGACACGCCGATCCGCGACGTCCCCGATGCCGACCTGGCGCCGGTGCAGCAGACCGCCACGTCGGTTGCCGACCGCATCCCGACGATCGCCGGCAAGAGCCCGGGTGAAGCGATCAAGGCGGCCGACTGGAACACCCTGGTGGAGTGCGTCGGCGACCTCACCGGCGCCGTCCTCGAGCTCACGGCGCTGGTGTCGCCGCGCGGTCACGATCACCCGGAGATCGCCGAGAAGATCGACGAGGTGCAGGGCAACCTGCGGCGGTTCGCCGAGTCGTTCGGCCGCAGCCTGCTGGAGCTGCGGCGCGAGATCGAGACGCTGGATCTCGAGCAGACCGTCGAGGACGCCCTGGCCGGCGCCGACGAGGTGTCGCCGGAGGTGCGGGACCGCTTCACCCGCACCGTCGGCGAGCTGGCCGGCCGCATCCAGGGCGACACGCCGCAGTTCACCGGCAAGCTGGCGAACGCCGGCCACACCATCCTGTCGGGCATCAACGAGGTCGCCCAGGCGCAGGGGGACCAGGCCGACGCGTACCGCGCGCAGCCGGCGGTGGTCAAGCTGACCAACGCCGCGCGCCGCTATGCCGAGGCCGGCAGCCAGGTGACCGCGGAGTCCGAGCTCAAGACCTACCAGCGCACCGGAACCGAGAGCGGTGGCCAGAAGCTGCTGCCGATCCTGAGGAGGTAACCCGTGCCCACCGAAGCCGAGCTGGCGCGCCTCGAAGCCCTCGTCGGCCGCCTCGTGCCGCTCGCCGACACTCACCGTGGCGAGCTGATCCGTTCCGACTCGTGGAACACCGTGGTCGGGGCGCTGATCGAGCTCGCACGCGCCACCCTCTCCGAGAGCCGCGACCAGGCGGTGCCGCCGCACACCCATGCCGACCAGGTCAAGCTCGGCTGGCTGGATCCGGCGCTGCGCGATCTGGTGTCGCGCGGACCGCTGGCCGATCCGGCCTCGGTCGAGCGGGTGGCGGCGGTGGAGCGCCGGCTGGACCGGCTGGCTGCGCGGCTCGACGCGGCGCTCGAGCGCATCGACGAGGCGCGCGAGCTGACCACCGACGCGCTCACCCGCGACCTGCAGCGCGAGGCCGACCTGACCACGCTGCGGCGGCGGGTCGACGGCCAGAGCGACCCACGCGAGGAGATCCTCGGGCTGCGCCAGAGCCTGGGCTCCATCCAGCGCGACCTGGGCGCGGCGCTGCAGGTGGGCTCCAACCTGGAGGTGGACGGTGAGCAGGTGGAGATGTCGGCGGTGCTCGACCGGCTGGCGGCGGTCGAGGTGCTGCGCGAGCGGCTGACCCAGCCGTCCGGCGAGCTGCTCGACGCGTCGGCGCTGGAGCGGCGGCTGAGCCAGCTCACCAACACGCTGGTGACCGAGGAGGAGCTCGACCAGGCGATCGAGGCGCGACAGGTGGAGATCCGCCCGGAACAGGTCGCCGGTATCCAGGAGCAGGTGCAGGTCGCGGTGATGGCGCAGGTCGACGACTCGTTCAACCGCCTGTCGGCCGACCTGCGGACCGACACCGCCAACAGCCTGGCGACCGTGACGCCGACCGCCGAGCGGGCGGTGGCGGACGCCCTGCCGGATCTCGAGAGCTCGATCCTGGCCACCACCCGCGACGACACCGCCAGCGCGGTCGAGGCCAGCCGCGGCGAGACGCTGGCGGCCGCCGAGGCGCTGGTCGAAGCGCTCGACGGCGAGCTGCGCGGCGTGGTCGCCGGAGAGGTGGCGGCGGTGCGTGCCAGCCTGCCGGCCGTCTTCCAGCAGGAGTTCGAGCGCGAGCTGGCGACCCGGCTAGGCGGCATCGAGGGCACGCTCGGAACGCTCGGTCAGCGCACCACCACCGTCGAGGCCAGCATCGCGGACCAGGGTCGCTCGCTCGGCTCGGTAGCGGCGCGGGTCGAGCAGGTGGCGCGCGACGCGGCCACCGCCCGCACCGCCATACAGACCGAGCTGCGGGCGGAGATGCGGCAGGTGGCGCGGCAGGAGGTGGCGACCTTCCAGCAGCAGCTGCCGCAGCTCGTACAGGTAGAGGTCGAGCGTGTGGATCGCGAGCGCACTCCGGTCGGGCCGGTGGTCGACGGCGGCCTGATCAACCGCGGCGGTCTGATCAACCGCGGCGGCGTGGTGGTCACGCCCGGCGGCGCGCCGAGACCGATCGACGCGCCGCGGCCGGCGGCGGCGGAGCCCGCCGACTTCACCGAGCTGGCGGGCGTCGGCGAGACTTTCAGCGGGCGGCTGGCCGATGCCGGCATCACCACCTTCGCCGAGCTGGCCGCGCTCGAGCCGGCGGCGCTCGCCGAGCTCCTCGGCACCACCGTGGCGCGCGTCGAGCGCGACGATCTGATCGGCCAGGCTCGCCGGCGGGCGGAGGGCTGAGCCGCGGTGCTGTCGGAGTTCGAGCAGCGCCTGGCGGCGGTTCTCGGCTCGCGCTTGCCGGCGCCGTTCACCAACCGGGTGGTGGTGGCGCCGGCCGAGATACCGGCCGGTGCCGACGCCGGCATCTCCTTGGGCGTCGCCCGTGCCGAGCTGGTGCGTCCCGACATCGGCTGCCGGCGGCCGGAGCCGGCGCCCGGCGCCGACGACCCGCGGCGAGTGCTGCGGCTCGACTGCTCGGTGGAGCTCGAGGTGCGTCCCGGGCCGGCGGCGGTGGGTCCCAGCCGCGGCAGCCGCGTCGCCTGCCTGGACGCGGCGGTCTACGCCGTCGACGCCCCCGACCTGCGCAACGGCAGCGCCCTGTCCACCGAGGGCGACCCGGGGTTCCTGATCCAGGAGCTGCGGCTGTCCGACCTGTCGGCGCCGCTCGCCCCCGACGGCGCGGACGACGGGCCGGTGCGCTTCGCCATCGCCGCGGCCGGCTGGTTCTGGCCGGTCGGCGAGGCCGGCATCACCGGTGCGCAGATCGGCCAGATCCGGCTGCGCGGCGCCTTCCTGCCGATCTCGGTGGAGCCGCGGCAGCCGCGAGCGGTGGCGGGCGGTGGACCGCTGACGCTGACGGTGCGCTTCGGCGCCTCGGGCACCGCCCGGCTGACGGGCGGCGCCCCGCTGACCGCCGATCCGTTTGGCACCGTGGCACTGGCGCTGGTCGCCTCGGGTGGCGGCGTGGCCGCGGGCAGCCTGAGCGGTGGTGCCGAAGGCGTGGCCGGCGCCCGGCTGCTCCAGCTCACCGGCGGCGCGGTGAGCGTCGACTACCAGCCGCCGGCGGAGCCGGCCACCGACGAGCTGGTGGTGGCCTTGGAGAACGGCGCCGGCGGGCTCGGCGTCGAGCTCGGCCGTATGCCGCTACCGGTGCAGGGGGCCTGATGGCGTTCGTCGCGTTCGACCGCGAGGTGCAGCTGGCGGCGTGGCAGGGTGTCGTCCAGCCCCTTTTCCAGCCGGTGGCGGTCGAGTTCAAGCTGCTGATCGAGCCGGTGGCGATCGGCCCGCCGGGCTACGAGATCGAGGTGAGCTGGCCACCGGCGGCGGGCGCCGGCCTGGTGGAGGTCGACGCCGCTCTCGCCCAGGTCGGCGGCGCGGTGGTCAGCGAGACGCTGCAGGGGCTGGCGGCATCGGGCTCGGGCGCTCATCGCGAGATCGCGGTGCCGGCCGGCAAGCGGCTGCAGTCGGTCACGCTGTCGGGGCTCGAGTGGGTCGACGCCGAGGGCAACGCCATCGAGCTGCGCTCGGCGAGCGACCTGACCGGCCAGCTGAGGGTGGTGCTTTCGGTGCCGCAGGGTTCCGACTGGCGGCCGCTGTACTCGGTGCCGCCGATCTGGGCGACCGAGTTTCGGCCCACCAGCCTGGCCGGGGCGACGCTGGGTGGCGGCGTGCTGCGTTTTCCGCCGGTGGAGGCGGACAAGGTGCGGCTGTCGCTGGTCGACGGTGCCACGCCGGACGAGTTCCAGCCGCAGACGATGAACGTCTCGATCAGCACCGGTGAGGCCGCGGTGCTGCCGCGCGATCCGGAGCTGCTCGATCCCGCCGGCGGCCAGCTATGGGCGTTCCCGGGCGAGCTGACCACCGAGCTCGGGATGACCGACGTCGACCTGCGCTTCAGCCTGCAGGACGCGCTGCAGACCGCCCTCGATGCCGGCGAGCCGCTGACGGCGACCTTCCGTCTGCAGGCGGCCGAGGCCGCCGAGGCCTACCTGTCGTTCGGCGGCGCTGGCGGCTCGCTGGTGCGCCAGTTTCCGGGCATCCTGTCGACGCCGCTCGAGGGCGACCCGGCGCGCCTGGCGCTGGCCCCGGAGGGTCCTCCGCTGGCGGTCGAGCCGCCGGCCTCGGCGCGCGCCGACCTGACCGTCGCCTACGCCGGCATCCGGGTGCTCGAGGAGGCGTCGGACGAGCTGCCGGCCTCGCCCGGGGGCGTCGCCGGGCGGATCCTGGGCGAGGAGTGGGTGGCGCGCGCCATGCCGCCCGCCGCACTCGGCGGTCTACCGCTGGCGCGGATCGGGCTGGTCGGCCGGTCGCCCGAGAGTTGCGAGCTGTCGGTGCGGGCGCGCGACCCGTCGGTCCCGGCGGCGGCACCCGGGCCCCCCGGGGTGGTGGAGGTCGAGGCTTCGGACCTCATGGGCACGGTGTGGGTGGAGCTGCCGGCGCAGGAGCTGAGCGACCCGGTGGAGCTCGAGGCGCGGTGCACCCGGGGCCGCTTCTTCTGGGCCGGCGAGCCGGAGGGGCTGGTGCGGATCGCGGTCTACGACCCCGACCCGGGAAGCCGTCCGCTGCTGGCCAACGGCCTCGAAATCCTGGCGGTGACTCAGGAGTCGACCCATCTGCCGGCCAGCGAGCTGCCGCCGGAGCTGTTCCGTGGCCAGCCGCCGGCGCTCGCCAGCCTGCTGTTTCTGACCGTCGACCTGTCCGACCTGGAGCTGCGCTACAAGCGCTAGCGACACGATGCCTCTGCTCGCCGATCTCGAGAGCCTGGACCTGTCGGGGATCCTCAACGCCCGTGCTTCGATCAGCGTGTCGGTCGAGGGTGCCGACCTGCAGGCGGTGATCGACGGCGGTGCGGCGCAGAGCGCACTCGCCGGGCTGGGTGGCTCGATCGGCGAGCTCACCGCCTCGATCGACTCGCCCGAGGCGCTGCTCGAGCCGCTGGTGGCGGCGGTCGGCTCCCTGGCGGACAGGCTGGGCGTAGACGAGCTGCCGCTGGACGACTACCTGGGAGCGGTGCGCGAGGGCGCCGCGATCGTCGCCAGCTTGCTGGGAGCTCTGGGCGGCGACCCGGACGAGCTGTTCTCGGGCGACGCGCCGTTCGGCGAGGCGCTCGACCGGGTGCGCGCGCAGATCGGCGACAACGCGCTCGCGTCGCTCGGTGAGGTGGGGCAGCTCAAGCGGCTGGTCGATACGGTCGAGGCGGGCATCCCCACCGGCCCCGGCCAGCTCGCCGAGATCGCGGTCGAGATCCTGCTGCCGTTTCCCGCCGGCGCGCTCCGCACGATGCGCGACAACCTCGGCCGGCTGTTCGAGCTGGCGGCCGGCATCGAGCTGCCGTCGACGCGTATCGCAGGGCTGCTGGGCGCTCTCGACCGGGTGCGGATCGCCGCCGACAGCGCGGACGCCGCGGCCCTCGAACTGGCGCTCGGCGAGCTGGAGCGGGTGCGGCTCAACACCGTGGCGTCGATCGGCGGCGACCTGCGCACCTTTGCGGCGCGCATCGACGGACTGGGGATCGACGGCCTGCTGGCGCCAGTGGTGTCGGCCGGGGCGAGCCTGCGAACGACCGGCGAGGGCATCCTCGAGTTCCTGGAGACCTGGCGCCGGCAGCTGGCGGCGATCCGCGTCAGCATGGAGGAGCTCGATCCGGCGGCGTTCACCGCCCAGATCGGCTTCGTGGTCGACTTTCTCGAGACCCACGCCCGGCTCAAGATCGGCCAACCGATCGACCGCGAGGTGGCGCGGCTCGAGGGCGTTCTGCGCAACCTGCTGGCGGGGCTGCCGCTGAGGCGGTACCGCGCCGAGCTGAGCGCCTTCTTCCGGTCGATCGTCGAGGCCATCGAGGCGGCGAACCTGGATGGACCGGCGGAGACGGTGCGGGGGCTGCTGGACGAGATCCAGTCGCTCGCCACCACCGACCTCACCGGCGCCGTCCAGGCGGCGCTGGGAGAGGTCCAGGCGACTCTCGACGCCGCCCTGGACGGCGTGATCTCCGCGCTCGAGGCGATCTCGACCGAGGTCGACGCCGTGGCCGGCAACGCCGAGGCGATCCTCGGCCAAGCGGTGGCCGCGATCGAGGGCTTCGCCACCACGGTCACCGAGCTGACCCTGGCCCTCGAGACTCTGGGGGTGCAGGAGGCCGCTCAGCAGGTGGTCGACGAGCTCGCCGAGCTGCGCGAGACGGCAGAGACGGTACTGTCCGTGGCGCCGGTTCCCGACTCCCTCAAGCCGGCCATCGACCAGCTCATCCAGGCTCTCGAGGGGATCGACTTCGACGTCGTGTTCCAGCCGGTGCGGGAGGCGATGGCGCAGTTCGAGCTGCCGGACCAGGTCAGCGCCGACATCAACGCCGGGCTGGCTGCGGTGGCCGAGAAGATGGAGAACCTGATCCCGGCCGAGCTCATCGCCTCGATCGACGCCGAGGTCCAGGCGGCGCTCGACGTGGTGCGTGACTTCGATCCGTCGTCGCTGCTGCAAGGCGTCACCGGCTTCCTGGACGAGGCGGCGGACTTCGTCGAGGGGCTGGACCCGACGCCGGCGGCGGAAGCCGTGCGTGGGCCGTTCGACGCCATCCTGGGGGCGGTCGACCAGGTCCATCCCCGCCGCCTGCTGGGGCCGGCGATCGAGGCCTACGACGAGCTGCTTGGACAGATCCCGGAGCCGTCGGCGGAGGGCATCGTGAACGCCGGAGCGGCCGCCACCGAGGCGATCGGAGACGCCGTGGGCCGCACCGTGAGCGAGCCGATCCGTGCCCTGACCGGCGCCGAGGTGCGCGAGCCGGGGCCGCAGGAGCCGGTCGAGCCGACCGCCGAGGACGTTCCCACTCCCGGCGATGTCGTGCGGCTTTTCGGCTATCTGCCGGAGCGGCTGCGCCAGGCGCTGGCCGCGCTCGAGGCCGGGCCGGCCGGCGAGGCGCTGGCCGCGCTCGACGGCTTGTGCGGCGGGCTGGCCGGCGAGCTGCGCCGCGTGCAGGGCGCGGTGTGGGAGATCGAGGACCGCCTGACCGGCCAGCTCGACGCGCTGCTCGCGCCGCTCGGGTCGGCCCAGATCGGCGCCCAGGTGGCGATTCGGGCGAACTTCTCCGCCGACTCCGAGGGGATCGACGTCGACGCCGCGATGGCGGCGGTGGCCGGCGCCGGAGCCGCGGCGTTGCGCAGCGCGCTGGCGCAGCCAGCGTCCGAGGCGCACGGCCGGGCGCGCGCCGCCGCGCGGGCCACCGGCGGCTCGCTCGGAGCGGCGCTCGGCGAGGCCGCCGAGGCGCTCGAAGGCTGCATGCTGTCGCGCCTCACCGGCGACCTGGACGACCTGCTGGCGGCGCTCGACTTCGAGCCGCTGGCGCTCGAGCTGGACGACATGGCGCGGGTCGCGCTGCTCAAGGGGCAGGAGGCGCTGGGCGCCGCCGGCGACGAGATCCGGAGCGCCATCGAGCGGCTGCTGGCGCTGGCCGAACAGTACAACCCCGGCGCTCAGCTGCAGAAGTTCGTCGTCGTGATGGACGTGCTCCGCCAGGAGCTGGAGCTGCTCAACCCGCGGCGGCTGGCCGCCGAGCTGGGCGAGATCCACGCCGCCATCCGGGCCGTCATCGCGGCCTACGATCCGGCGGTGTTCGCCGCCGAGATCCAGGAGACCCTGGTCGCCACCGGCGGCGCGCTTCGGGCGCTCGACCCCGCGACGCTGCTCGGCGACCTGTCGTTCCTGGACGCCACGGTGGCGCGCGTCGAGGCGGCCTCGCCCACCGCGGCGCTCGCCGGGGTGGGCGAGTCGCTGGCCGAGGTGGGCGCGTCGCTCCAGGCGCTCGACCCGGCCGGCCTGCTGGCGGCGGTGGAGGGGCTGGGACCCGACGTGGTGGACGCCTTCGAGACCGCCGCCGAGGGGATCCGCCGCGAGATCATCGCGTTGCTCGAGGCCATCCGCTATGCCAGCGGCGGTGCCTCGGTATCGGTGTCGGCATCGGTGAGCGTGGGGGGCGGCTAGGTGGAACCCCGCCAGCTCCAGGAGCTGACCGTGCCCGGCACCGATCGCGCGCTGGTCTACGAGCGCGACGCCGCCGGCGGGCTGTTGCGTCTGAGCGCCGGCGACACCGTCTACCTCGAGTACCGGGACGGCCGCCTGATTCTGGGTGACGGGCTGGCCGAGGTGCGCGAGGCGACGTTGCCGCGCGCGGTGCTGCGCCAGGTGCGGGCCGCCGGCCGCACCTGGACCGAGGTCTACCGCTGGGACGGTTCCGGCCGGCTGGTGCACGTCGACGGCGTCGACGTGGAGCGCGACGAGCGCCACCGGGTCACCCGCTGCGCGGGGGCGGGCGGCGAATGGCGCTACCGTTACGAGGGCGACCGGCTGGCGGCGATCGCAGGGCCGGCGGGCGAGCGGCGGCTCGAGCACGGCGCCGAGGGCCGCCCCGAGCTGGTGTGCGAGAACGGCTCGACGCGGGAGGTGGCCTACGACCGCGCCGGGCGCCGCCGCGACGCGTCGGCGGCGCCGGCCGGCTGGAGCTTCGACGAGCTCGGCCGGCTGTGGACCATCGCGGGCCCGGGTGGCCGCATCGAGGCGACCTTCCTGTGGGACGGCTTCGCCTGCATCGGCCGCATCGACGGGCCTCCGGGCGAGCCGCTGGCCGCGGCGTTCTCGCTCGATCCGTCGCTCACCCCGGTGCGCATCGTCACCGCCGAGCGGGTCGTCAGGGTGCCGCGAGACGCCTTCGGCGAGTCGCTGCTCGGCCACCGCAAGGTGCCCGGCCTCTACGGTGGGGCGGTCCACCACCGCCTGGTGCAGCTCAAGCAGCGCACCCTCGACCCGGCGCTCGGCGCCTTCGACCGCCCCGACCCGTTCCACGGCGGCCTGCTCGACCCGCGCCGCGAGCAGGGCTTCGAGGGACCCCTGTGGGTGGACAGCGCCGCCGCCGGCCCGTATGCGGTTTGCCAGCACGACGCCGTTGGCCGCGCCGATCCCACCGGCGGCATCTCGGTCGGCCTGCTGCTCAGCGACCTCACCTGGTCGTACCAGAACAACGTCGCCAGCTGGCTGGGCTTCCAGTTCGTCATCAACCAGATCTTCTTCACCCTCTACCTGCTGCTCGAGGCGTTCTCCTTCGGCCACTTCGACCCCGGCCGCGGCAGCTTCTTCTCGAACGCCAGCACCGCCTTCTCATGGTCGGGCTTGAGCGCGGTGAGCCACGACCAGTGGGGCGTGCGGGTTGGCGGCGTGCTGTCGCCCGACGACCAGGCGTGGACCTACCAGCACCTGGTGATGACGCAGCCGACCTACATGCGCGACTACCGCGCGGCGCGGCTGTTCGATCCGCAGGGCGAGTTCCGGCCCAACCTGTACGGCACGCTGCTCCAGGTGGTGCCCGACGACGGAGCGCCGATCCTGTTGCGCGGCAGCCGGCCGACGCCGGTCGCCCTCGGCCGTGGGTGGACGCGTGCCGGCGGCCGGGCGGAGCCGGTGATACCCGGATCCCGGGTGCCGTTCTTCCCGTCGGGGGCGTTTCATTTCGACGACACCTACGACGGTACCGAAGGCCGGCCGCTGGTCGAGTCGCCCCAGGGGGCGACGCTGCGCGACCTGGTGCCGGGCGAGGTGATCGGCACCGGAACCCTCGACAGCGCCCCGTCGATGGTGCTGCTCGATGGCGCCCAGGGGATGGTCGCGGACGACCTGGTCCTGCTCACCGAGCCGGACGTGGCATCGGCGATCGTCCGCATCGTCTCGCTTACCGAGATCGGCGGTGAGGTCGTCCTCGCCGGCCAGACGGTGGCGGCGCCCGCCTTGCTAGAGCTGGACGCCAGCGCCGCCACGCTGGAGGTGGGATCGGAAGGACTGGTCCTGGACCGTCTGGGCGCTCCCGATCAGGAGGTCCTGCCGGGCGTGGAGCCCAACCTGCTCGATCTCCCGGGCAGCGCCGCCGAGTACGCCGCCGGCAACGCGCTGCGGCTCAGCCAGGGCGGAGAGGTGGTCGGCTCGAGCACGATCGCGCGCTTGGAGGCGCGGCTCGATCTGGACCAGACGCTGAACGGGCTGGCCCAGCCGCTCACGCTGGTTGTCGCCGACCTCGCGGACCCGGCGGCGGCGCCGGAGAACGCCGTGGTCGCAGCCGCCACCCAGCTCGACTTCACCGGCGGTCCGGTGCCGGCGGAGGGCGACATGATCGAGGTCACCGACGGCGTCACGACGGTCGGGGTGGTGATCACCGGCAACCCGGGCGGCGACCTCCGCGACGTCGACCGCGATCTTCTCGCGCTCGGCCTGCCCGCCGGCGCGGTGAACTGGCGAGCGTTGATCCGGGGCGCCGTGCTCGGCAGGCGCGCCGACGCGCCGGAGGCCGAGGCGCGGGTCACCTACGCCCCGGACAGCCTCCGGACCGCGCCGGCCGGTGGCTTCCTGCGCGCCGAGGCCGGCGACGGCACGGTCGCCGTACGGACGGTCACCGGGCGCGCCTACGATGCCGTGGTGCTGCACATCGACCTGCCGGGAGATGCAGCGGCGCCCTACGACGTCGAGCGCTTCGACCTCGTCGAGCCGCACGTGACCGGGCTGCGTCTGGGGGTCATCCTGACCCTGGAGCTGGACCCCGAGGTGGCGCTGGAGGGGCCGGTTCTGCAGCTCAGCCAGTTCCTCCAGGACGACCTGGCAGCGTTGCCGATCACGCCGGTGGTCAACGTCGGGGCGATCGCCGACGCCGTGGCGCGTGGTCCCGTAGCTGCCGGCGGCTTGTCGGTGTCCCAGCTGGTGGTGCTGACCGATGCGGGCGGCGGCCGCGAGCTGGCCTACACGCGCCGGCTGCGTGAGACCTACACGCTCGATCGCGACCTCGACGTCGCAGCGGACACGGTCGAGCTGGTGACGCTCGAGGGCGCGGGGCACAACTACAACGCGCGCCATCTGGGTACGGTGACCGTCGAGGACGCCGCCGGTACGCTCGTCGTCGCGGCCGGCGACGACGTCGAGCTGGACTGGCAGGGTGCGGCCAACCAGTTCCGGGTCAGCGAGGTCGACGGCACGACGCTGGTTCTCGTGGGTGGCGGCGACCAGCAGGCCCAGCTGACCGACGCCGTCGCCAACGTGGCTCCCGTCGTCATCGTGCCGGACGACGCCGGGTTGATGGTGACGGTACTGCCGGAGGTGACCGTCGACGGCAACGCGGTGCGCTCCCACATGCCGAGCTTCAGCGTCGGCGAGCTGGTGCAGGTGGTGTGGGGCGGTGTAGAGCAGCTGCGGGTGGCCGCGGTCGACGGCGGCAACCGCTTCACCCTCGAGAACCCGGCCGACCCCGACGCGCTGAGCCTGCCGCGCATCCGCCGGCTGCAGCCGGCCAACCCGAACAACGGCGGCACGCGCGTCGGGTTGTCCGGGGCTTTGGTGGCGAACCGTGACTGGGCTTTCGACGTCCTCGCGAGCGGCGCGGCCGACGATGCCGTCGTAGGCGTGGTCGACGACGAGGCGACACTGCCGGCCGTGGTAACCGGAGTAGCGGGCGACCTGGAAGTCGAGCTCGCCGCGGCCCCGGGGATCAACGTCACGGCCATCAACGACCCCGCCGAGGGGTTGGTGGGGACGCGGCTGGCGCCCTCCTACGCCCAGGACGGCTCCACGGTGCGCATCCCGTTGGAGACCTTGAGTCTGGCGCCGCTCAGCGCGCCGAGCGAGAACCTCACCGTGGCGGTGCCGTTCCGTCCGGGAGAGGTGACCCGGCGCGGCCAGCTCGGGACCGGCACCACGCTGGTGCCCGAGCGGCTGGGCGCCCACCAGCTGGACCGGCCGCAAAGCCTGATCGACCACGAGCTGTGGCATACCCGTCAGTGCCAGGAGCTCGGTCCAGTTCTGCTCGCCTACACCCCGCTGTGGCTGATCGAGCTGGCGGTCGAGGGCATGGCGCGGCTCGACTGGATCCGCGACCTCGACCTGCCGGCGTTCTCCGAGTTCGTGGACGGACGGGTGGTCGACGGCGGGCAGGAGGGCAAGCGGTTCCTGAGTGTAGCCGGCTCGGGTTACTCGCAACGGGACCGCGTCCAGATCGCCTACGGCCGGAGCCTCGCCTCGGCCGTCCTGGGGCCGCCGAGCGAGCACGGCTACCTGCTCGACAGCGGCGAGGTCCCGCTGGGCGACGTGCGGGTACGGCGTCAGAACAACTCGTGCGCCTGGGACGTCATCTACACCTTCCTCAAGACGACGACGGTCGGCGGCGTCGTCAACAACCTGGCGATCACCACCTACGGCGGCCTGATCTTCGGCATCTACAAGATCGTGCAGGCGATCGTGCGCTCCCGCACCAAGAGCGTCAAGGCCACCGTGGATGCGGACTCCCGCTTCCTGACGGTGCCGAACTCGAACGACCTGCTCAAGGTGCAGCGCGCCTCGTTCATCACCATCGAGGCGGACGACCAGCCCACCATCGTGCGCGGCGTCGAACGGTTGAGCACGTTCGGCGGCGAGGTGGGCGAACCGGGCGCCCAGGGGCGGGTCGAGCTCAAGGCGCCGTGTGGCCGTACCGGCGAGGTCGAGATCGCGACCTACAGTCTCAGCGGCGCCAACGCGCTGTGGGACTGGCACGACTACTACCCCGCCCGCCTGCCGGACCGGCAGCAGCTCCACACCATCGAGGTGCTGCGGGTCGGCAGCGAGCGCCTCGAGCTCGAGCCGCTGGACGCCGTCACCGTGACGATGGGCGAGCAGTCGAAGCGGACCTCGGTCACCGCACGGGTGGGCCCCGACACCTACGAGCTCGAGCACCCGGTGCTGTTCGAGGGGCTCGCCGGCGGCGAGGGCCCGAGCGAGGCAGTCCTGTTGATCGCCAAGGTGGGCGAGAACGACCCGCTCGGCGGTTACGAGAGCTTCGTGATCAACAACTTCCTGGGCATGGGGTGGCTGCGCTGGGTGACCGATCCGTGGGGCAACCTGGAGTACCGGGTGGAGACTCCGGCGGACGAGGCCCGCGAGTCGCAGTTCGCCGCGGGGGTGGGCGGCGTCTTCGCCGAGATCTTTCTGCGCCTCGGCCGCTACGCCTTTGGCACTCGCTCCTGGACCATGCTGCCGCCGCTGTTCGGCGAGGTCTTCCACGACAACTTCTACCGCCGCGCCAACTCCCACCTGGCCTGGATGGAACAGACCGCGTCGGAGAACAGCGGCAACCTCTACAGCCCGCTGGGCCGGCTCAAGGGGCCGGCGCACCCCGGCGATCTCCAGGACCTGGTTCAGAGCCCCCTGGCGTACGTCGGCGACATCGGCACCTACTGGTTCTTCGACGCTGACAACCACACCGGCACGGTGGTCGAGTTCGGGCGCGGCGACGCCCCCGGGGCCAACCTCCGCGACCGGCCACGGGTGGTTCCGTCGCTCCACCTGACCGCCGTGGCCGAGGACGACAGCGGCGAGCCGAACCTGAGGTCCGGCGTGGACGCGGCGGTCACCGACCCGGGGCTGGACGTGCCCGACGTCTTCTTCATCAAGGACGCCGACCCGCGGGCCGCGCGCCAGACAGGGCCGCCCGGATTCCGCTCCACCAATGCCGGGCTGGTGCCGTGGCGGTTCGACTTCGGCTGGACCAGTCAGCTCCAGAAGACGGTGGGGGCCTACGTCGCCTTTTCGCGCCCGCCGGGAGGAGCCGCCGGCCTCCACCGGTTGACGGTGGCCAACGGCATCGGCCAGGGAGAGGAGGGCCGCGAGGCGCAGGAGAACGACGCCCGTTGGGGGGACGGCCCGGCGCAGAGGCTGTTCTTCGAGCGCAGCCCGCGTGACGTCACCGTGACCCTGGCCGGCGCCGAGCGCGCCAACTCCGACGCTGTCACCCTGCTGCGGACCCAGCAGGTGCGGCTCGGCGTGTCCCCCAACGGCGACCGTCGCTACGCCGCCAGCCTGCTGCGCCCAGCGGCGGGCGATGTCCTGCGGCTCGAGGAGGACCTGCTGCTGGTGGCCCGCGGCAGAAGCGGCAGCGAGCCGGTGGAGGTGTGCCGGATCTACCGCTACGACGCCGCCTCCGACAGCTTCGACTCCGGCGAGCTGCAGCGTTTCGGCCTCCACCTGCCACGCGACGTGCGCATTCCGGTGCGGCTGCTCGAGATCGAGGTGGTCGACGTCCTGCCGGTGGTGGCGGCGCTGCCGGCGGCGGTGCCCGACACCCTCTACGACGATCCGCCCGCGCCGCTGGCGGCCGGCGGCGAGGTGTTCGTGCTGGTGGCGTCGAGCGTGCGCGACTTCGACGCCGTGGCCGCCTTCACCGGCGGGCCGCCGGCGCCCGTCACCGCGCCGCGGCCTGTGATCGCAGACGCAACCGCCGACGCCGGCGAGACGCTGCGCGCCTTCCTCGGGGCCGGCGCCGCCTTCCGCGTGTCGGTGGCCGCCGCCGACCCGCCAGAGGAGCCGGCCGAGGTCACTTTCTCGGTCGAGGTCGGCACCGACGGCAACACCGCAGACCTGGCGGTGGCGATTCCGCTCGCGCCCCACTTCCAGCTCGTCGACACCGGCGGCGGCTTCTCGGTGAGCGCCGGCGACAGCCTCGTCGTGCGGGCCGAGAGCGGTGGCACGCCGCTCGACGTCACCTCGCCGGTGGTCACCCCGGCCGCCGGCGTCACCCCCACAGTGGCCGGCGCCGAGGTCACGCTGGCGGTCGCCCCCGGCACCGCCCCCGGCGTCCGCCAGCTGCTGGTCACCAGCAGCGCCGACCCTGCCCAGCGGGCCCGCCGCACCTTCCAGATCGTGCCCTGAGCGCGCGAATCCGGGCGCCCGGCTCCCGCCGCCCCGACAGCGGCTCCCGAGCCACCCCGGAGCTGCGCCCGCCGGGAGGTCCCCGGGCCGAAGCGACTCGCCCCGTCTCCTCGGGGGGCCCCCGGGACGCGGTAGATTCGCCGCCCAGACGGCGCGCCGCTGCGGCGCGCCGCCGGTGAAACCCGATGGACCCGCTCACCCACACCCTGGTCGGAGCCTCGCTGGCGGCGACCCGGCTGGGCAGGACCACCCGGCTGGCGGCGCCGGCGCTGGTGGTGGGCGCCAACCTGCCGGACGTCGACGTGCTGTCGTACTTCGCCGGCAGCGACGCGGCGCTGGCTTTTCGACGCGGCTGGACCCACGGCCCGGCGGCGCTGGTGGTGCTGCCGGCGGTGCTGGCCGCGCTGCTGTGGGCGTGGGGCCGCCGGCGCGGCGGGGCCGCCGACGGGCGGCCGCTGGCCGCCGGCCGGCTGGCCGGCTTGTGCTATCTCTCCTGCCTCACCCACCCGGCGCTCGACTGGCTCAACACCTACGGCATGCGCTGGGGGATGCCGTGGAGCGCACGGTGGTTCTACGGCGACGCGGTCTACATCATGGACCCTTGGCTGTGGCTGATCCTGGGCGGTGCCTGGCTGCTGGCGCGGCGCCCGGGCCGCGGGCTGCTGGTGACCTTCGCCGTGCTCGCGGCGCTGCTGGTGGCGGTGGTGGCGGCGCGGGCGCCGCTGTACCTGCCGCTGGTGGCGGCGGTGGCGGTGGTGCTGCTGGCGGCGCTGGTGTGGCGCCCGCCCGCGCGGCTGTCGCGCCGGACCCTGGCGGTCGCCTCGCTGGCCGCCGGCGCGGGCTACGTCGCCGTCCTGATGGCGGTGCAGGGGGCGGCCGAGTCGCGGGTGCGCGCCGAGCTGGAGCGGCTGGGGGTCGCGCCGGTCGAGGAGCTGATGGTCGGCCCGGTGCCGGCCGATCCGCTGAGCTGGGACGTGGTCGTCGGCTCCGGCGGGGCGTACCGCTGGGGCCGGTTCCGCTGGCTGTCCGAGCCGGCCCTGGAGCTGGCGGGCGAGCGGCTGCCGGCGGCCCGGATCGATCCGCTCTGGCAGCGCGTCGAGCAGAGCGGCGCCGTGCCCGGCTTTCGTCTGTGGGCGCGCTTTCCGTGGCTCGAGAGCGAGCCGGTGGCGGGCGGGCTGCGCGTCTACCTGATGGACGCCCGCTACGTGCGCCGCCGGGCGGCGGGCGGCTTCGGGGCCGCCTCTGTCACCCTGCCGCCGGCCGATCCGTGAGCCGGGCGCCTGTGCCGCGCAGGCGGATCATGCGGTACGGGCCGGGTCCCGGCTCGGCGGTCTCGGGATCGAACGCCTCGCCCTTCTCCTCGGCGCGGTGAGCCAGCCAGGCGAGGTAGCTCTCGCGGCTCATCTCGACCGCCTCGACGACGCCCTGGGCGGCCGCCAGACGCCCCCTGGCGTCGGCCGGGAAGACGATCACGTCGTCCTCGACCTTGACCTGGAGGCTGGCCGCTTCGTCGCCGACCTGGATCCAGCAGCCCTTGCGCGGGCAGACGTCGAGCACGCCGCCTTCGATGCGCACCGTCTTGCCGACGAAGGCGTCGGGATCGGCCAGGATGTCGGCGATCGGGGTCGCCTGCTCGAGCTCGACGCCCTCGCCGTAGACCCCAGCCTGGCCGGCGGCGGCCGGCGCCGGGGCCAGCGGCAGCGTGGCCAGGCAGGCAGCGAGGAAGACGCCGGCGACTGCCGGCGGTGAGGGGCGGAACCTGTTCGGACGCATCACGGGTTTCCTCCTTGCGATCAGTCTACGGGATGGGCGGCGCCGGGGCGACCGCCAAGCCCGGATCGCCTGGCCTGGTCGTCTCACCGGGCCGCTGCTGTGCGTCCGGAGGCACCAGGCAGCTGCGGCCGCTCGCCGAGCGGCTCGGTGAGGAGTTCAGGCTAGAATGCGCCACGCAAGCAGGTTTCAGCGAGGGAGGGGGGGGCCGCGGCGGCGCTACCGGCGCACCGGCAGCGGTCGCGGCGTCGGCCGGCGCTCCTGGCGTCCGCGGTGCGCCGGCGACGGTCCCCACCCGGCCGAGCGCGCCGCCGCTCGCGGCCCAACCCGAAAGGAGAGACAGATGCTCGATCACCACTCATCGAAGCTCAGGGGCGGCCGGCGGGGGGCGGGGGCGATGGCGGCCGCGGGGCTGGCGCTGATGGCGCTGGCGGCTTGCGGCGCGCCCGCCGACGGGCCTGCCGCGGCGCCCGACACCGCCGCCTCCGGCGCCGGCGGGCTGCGCGTCGCCGCCGTGTTCGAGACCCCGATCGAGGAGCCGTGGGTCAACCAGATCCACGTCGCGCTGCTCAAGGCGAAGGACGAGCTGGGGATCGAGTACACCTGGTCCGAGAGCGTCAAGGCCGCCGATTTCGCGCGCGTCATGCGCGAGTACGCCGAGGGCGGCTATCAGCTCGTCATGGGCGATGCCTTCGGCGCCGAGCGCATCGCGCGGCGGGTGGCGGCCGACTACCCGCAGGTGGCGTTCGTCTTCGGCTCGGGGATCGGCCCGGCGGAGCCCAACTTCGCGGTGTTCGACAACTGGATCCACGAGCCGGCCTACCTGGCCGGTCTGATCGCCGGCAAGATGACCAAGTCGAACGTCATCGGGGTGGTGGCCGCGATGCCGATCCCCGAGGTCAACCGGATCACCAACGCCTTCCTGACCGGCGCGCGCGAGGTCAACCCGAAGGTCAAGGCCAAGGTGTCGTTCATCGGCTCGTTCTTCGACCCGCCCAAGGCCAAGGAGGCGGCGCTCGCCCAGATCGAGGCCGGTGCCGACGTGCTCTACGCCGAGCGGTTCGGGGTCATCGAGGCGTGCGTCGAGAAGGGCGTGCTGGCGATCTCCAACATGTCGGACCAGAGCGAGCTGGGCCCCGACCACGTGGTCACCGGTCCGGTGTGGGACATGTGGCCGACGGTCGAGCACGCCATCAAGCTGGTCCAGGCTGGGGTGTTCACCGCCCAGGACATGGGCGGCTTCTCCTACATGGCCAAGGGCGGCTCGTACCTGGCGCCCTACCACCGGTTCGAGGAGCGGCTGCCCGAAGAGGTCGAGCAGCTCGTCGCGGAGAAGACCGCCGAGATCATGTCCGGCAACTTCCGCGTCGAGGTCGACGAGTCGACGCCCAGATCCGACTGAGGGCCGGCACCGGTGGCCGACCGCCGACCCCTGCTGTCGATGCGGGGCATGACCAAGAGCTTCGGCTCTGTGGTCGCCAACCGTGATGTCGACCTGGAGCTGGCGGCCGGCGACGTGCTCGGGCTGCTGGGCGAGAACGGCGCCGGCAAGACGACCCTGATGAACATGCTGTTCGGGACCTACGCCCCGGACAGCGGCGAGATCCGGATCGACGGCAAGCCGGTCCAGATAGCCAGCTCGGCCAACGCGCTGGCGTTGGGGGTGGGCATGGTGCACCAGCACTTCCACCTGGTGCCGCCGCTGAGCGTGCTGGACAACCTGATGATCGGGCGCGCCGGCCGCGGCGGCCGGCTCGACCGAGCCGGCGCGCGGGCGCGGCTGGCCGAGATCGGCGAGCGGTTCGGACTGCGGCTCGACCCCGACGCCCTGGTGGCCGACCTCGCCGTCGGCGAGCAGCAGCGGCTCGAGATCGTCAAGGCGCTGTTCCGCGACGCCCGCATCCTGATCCTCGACGAGCCGACCGCGGCCCTCACGCCGCAGGAGACCGAGGCGCTGTTCGGGGCGCTGCGTGCCATGGCCGCCGAAGGGCTGGGGATCATCTTCATCAGCCACAAGCTGTACGAGGTGAAGGCGATCGCCAACCGGGTGGTGGTGCTGCGGCTGGGAGAGGTGACGGCGAGCCTCGACGACATCGGCGAGACCGGCGAGCGCGAACTCGCCGAGCTGATGTGCGGGCGCGAGATCACGCCGCCGAGCAAGGCTCCGATCGAGCCCGGCGAGCCGCTGCTGCGGCTCGACCGGGTGACCACCGGCGGCCGCACCGGGGTGGCCCTCGCCGGCATCAGCCTCGAGGTGCGGGCCGGCGAGGTGCTGGGAATCGCCGGCGTGTCGGGCAACGGCCAGCGTGAGATGGCGGAGGTCGTCGCCGGGGTGCGCCGGCCCGAGGGCGGCCGGCTCGAGGTGCGCGGCGAGCTGGTCGTCTATCCGCATCCGCGCGCCATCCAGGAGCTCGGGATCGGGCGCATCCCCGAGGATCGGCTCGGCACCGGCCTGATCAGCTCGCTGCCGCTGAGCGACAGCATGGTCCTGCCGCGCGTCCACCAGCCGCCGTTCAGCCGCCGCGGCGTGCTCAGGCCGGCCAGGATCCGGCAGTTCGTGGAGCGCCAGATCGAGCGCTACGGCATCAAGACCGCCGGCTCGGAGGTGCGCACCGGCACGCTGTCGGGCGGCAACCTGCAGAAGGCGCTGCTGGCTCGCGAGCTGGCGTTCGAGCCGCAGGTGGTGCTGGCGGCGCAACCCACCCGCGGGCTCGACGTGGGGGCCATGCAGTTCGTCCACGAGCGCTTCCTCGAGGTGCGCTCGGGCGGCGGCGCGGTGCTACTGATCAGCGAGGACCTCGAGGAGCTGTTCCTGCTCTCCGACCGCATCGCGGTGATGTACGAGGGCCGCATCATGGCGGTGCTGCCGATCGCCGAGGCGACGGTGCGCCGGGTCGGCCTGCTGATGGCCGGCGTCGAGGAGGCGGCGTGATCCGGCTACGTCTCGAAGTGCGCGAGACAACGCCCGCCTGGCTGCGGCTGCTGCTGCCGGTGCTGGCCATCGCCGCCACCCTGCTGCTGTGCAGCGGGCTGGTGGTACTGGCCGGAGCCAGCGTCAAGACCGCCTACTCCCACCTGCTGCTGAGCGCCTTCGACAGCCGGTTCAACTTCGTCGAGACCCTGGTCAAGGCGGCGCCGATCGCCTTCACCGGCCTGGCGGTGGCGATCGCCTTCCGCGCCAAGTTCTGGAACATCGGCGCCGAGGGCCAGCTGCTGGCCGGCGCCATGGCCGCGGCCTGGGTCGGCGGGCGCGAGGCGCTGCCGGGCTGGAGCCTGGTGCCGCTGATGCTCGCCGGCGGCATGGTGGCGGGCGCCCTGTGGGCGCTGCTGCCGGCGGTGCTCAAGACCCGATACAAGGTCGACGACGTGGTCACCACGCTGCTGCTCAACTTCATCATGTTCTACTCGATGATGGCGCTGGTGGACGGGCCGTGGAAAGACCCGCTGAGCGGCTACCCCGACTCGCCGGACATCCGCGCGGCGGCCGAGTTCCCGATCCTGCTGGCGCGCACCCGGCTCCACCTCGGCGTGCTGCTGGCGCTGGTGGCGGCGCCGGCGACCTGGTTCGTCATGCGCCGCACCACCCTCGGCTTCAACATCCGCGCGGTGGGGGAGAACCCGACCGCGGCGCGCTACGCCGGCATTCCGATCCCGCTGGTGATCACCGCCACGGCGGCGCTCTCCGGTGCGCTCGCCGGGCTGGCCGGCGTCGGCGAGGTGGGCGGCATCCACTTCCAGGTGATGGCCGGGCTGTCGCCCGGCTACGGCTACACCGGCATCGTGATCGCCACGCTGGCGCTGCTCAACCCGCTCGGCGTGATCCCGGCGGCGCTGTTCTTCGCCGTCATCATCACCGGCGCCGAGGCGATGTCGCGCGCCACCGGAGTGCCGGTCTTTCTGGCCGACGTCTTCCAGGGCGTGGCGCTCATCTGCATGCTGGTTTCGGTGCTGTTCACCCGCTACCGGGTGCGGATCCAACGTTTCGTGAGCTAGCGCGCCGTGGTCGAGATCCTCACCGAGGTGCTGCAGGTCGGCTTCTTCGCGGCCATCGTCCGCATCGCCACGCCGCTCATCCTGGCCACCCTCGGCGAGCTGTTCGCCGAACGGGGCGGCGTGCTCAACCTGGGCATCGAGGGGATCATGCTGCTCGGCGCGATGGCCGGCTTCAGCGCCGCCTACTTCTCGGGCAGCCTGTGGCTGGGGATCGCCGCCGCGGTGGCGGTGGGCGCTCTGGCCGGGATGCTGATGGGTGTGCTGACCGTCACCCTCGGCCTGAGCCAGCACGTCTCGGGCATCGGCACGACGCTGCTCACCACCGGCCTGGCGTTCTACGGCTACCGGCTGATCTTCGGTCAGCCGTCGCTGCCGCCCAACGTCGAGGCGTTCCAGCCGGTGGCGGTGCCGCTCGTCTCCCGCATCCCGCTGGTCGGCCCGGTGCTGTTCAACCAGGTGGGGCTGGTCTATCTGGCGCTGGCGCTGGTGCCGATCTCGGCGTTCGTGCTCTACCACACGCCGTGGGGGCTGGCGCTGCGGGCGGTGGGCGAGAACCCGCGCGCCGCCGACGCCGCCGGCGTGTCGGTGGCCGGGATGCGCTACCAGGGGCTGGTGGTGTCGGGCGCGCTGCAGGCGGTGGCCGGGGCGTTCCTGTCGATGGCGCAGTTCAACGCCTTCACCTTCGGGGTCATCTCGGGGCGTGGCTGGGTGTGCATCGCGCTGGTGGTCTTCGGCCAGTGGAGCCCGTGGAAGTGCCTGGGCGGGGCGCTGCTGTTCGCCTTCGTCGACGCCCTCCAGCTCCGGCTCCAGGCCAGCGGCGTCATCGACGTGCCCTACCAGCTGTTCCTGATGATGCCGTTCGTGCTCACCATCGTCGCCATGGCGCTGGTGTCGCGCAGCGCGCGGCCGCCCGCCGCCCTGCTCGAGCCGTTCAGGAAGGAGGAGAGGTGAAGCTCGATCTACTGGTGCGGCAGGCCAACCTGCCCGACGGCCGGCGGGGGTTGGACATCGCCGTCGCCGACGGCGTGATCGTCGAGGTGGCGGAGCGAATCGAGGCCGAGGCGGCGCGCGAGATCGACGCCGGCGGCCGCCTGGTGACGCCGCCGTTCGTCGACAGCCACTTCCACCTCGACTCGACCCTGAGCCTGGGCCAGCCGCGGCTCAACCGCACCGGCACTCTCCTCGAAGGCATCCAGCTGTGGGGCGAGCTCAAGCCGCACCTCACCGTCGAGTCGGTCAAGCAGCGGGCGCGGCGGCTGTGCCATTGGGCGATCGCCCGCGGCACGCTGGCGATCCGCAGCCACGTTGACATCTGCGACGAGCGGCTGGTGGCGGTCGAGGCGCTGCTCGAGCTGCGCCGCGAGATGGCGCCCTGGATCGACATCCAGCTGGTCGCCTTTCCGCAGGACGGCTACTACCGTTATTCCGACGCGCCGGCGCTGGTCGAGCGGGCGCTCGACAAGGGCGTCGACGTGGTCGGCGGCATCCCGCATTTCGAGCGCACCATGGAGCAAGGTGCGCGTTCGGTGCGGGCGCTGTGCGAGCTGGCGGCCGAGCGCGGGTTGCGGGTCGACCTGCACTGCGACGAAACCGACGACCCGCACTCGCGCCACGTCGAGACCCTGGCCAGCGAGACCGTGCGGCTGGGCCTCGAGGGCCGGGTGGCGGGCTCCCACCTGACCTCGATGCACTCGATGGACAACTACTACGTCTCGAAGCTGCTGCCACTCATCGCCGAAGCCGGCCTGCACGCGGTGCCCAACCCGCTGATCAACATCGTGCTGCAGGGGCGCCACGACAGCTACCCCAAGCGGCGCGGCATGACCCGGGTCAAGGAGCTGATGGCCGCCGGCGTCAACGTCTCGTTCGGCCACGACTGCGTGATGGACCCGTGGTACAGCCTGGGCAGCCACGACATGCTGGAGGTCGCCGCGATGGCTCTCCACGTCGCCCAGATGACCGGGCAGCAGGAGATGCCGCGGATGTTCGACGCCGTCACTGTCAACGGCGCCCGCACGCTCGGGCTCGAGCGGTACGGGCTCGAGGCCGGCTGCCGGGCGGACTTCGTGGTGCTGCAGGCCGCCGATCCGGTCGAGGCGCTGCGGCTCAAGCCGGCGCGGCTGTGGGTGGTGCGGGGCGGTGCGGTGATCGCCGAGGCCGCCCCCGCCACCAGCCGCCTGAGCCTGGGCGGGACGGCGGTGGAGGTCGACTTCACCCACCGGCCCGGCGAGGCCGTCGGGTGAGCCGGGTCGCACGGCCGGCGCCGGCCGCGCGCCGTATCTGGAGCCGAGGGGGGAAGTGAGATGAAGATCCTGGAATGGGTGTTGCGCGTGGTGCCGGCGGCGATCCTGCTGCAGACGCTCTTCTTCAAGTTCACGGCTGCGCCCGAGTCGGTCTACATCTTCGAGACGCTAGGGCTCGAGCCGTGGGGACGGATCGGCAGCGGTCTGGCCGAGCTGGTGGCGGCCGTGCTGCTGCTGGTGCCGCGTCCGCGGCTGCCGCTGGTCGGCGCCGCGCTCGGCGTGGCGCTGATGGTGGGCGCGATCGGCAGCCACCTCACCCGCCTGGGAATCGAGGTACAAGGCGATGGCGGCCTGCTGTTCGGCCTCGCCGTCGCCGTTCTGGTCTGCTGCGCGGCAGTCGTCTACCTGCGGCGCAACGAGCTCGCGGCGCTGCTCGGGCGCTAGGGCGGACCGTATACTCGGTCAGGTCGAAGCGAGCCGGCGGCGGGCACCGGGCGTTCGAGCGCGCCGCCGACGAGCTGCTGGAGGGAACGAGCCGAGCCGTGGCGCAGCCGCAGGGGAGCAACGAGCGGGCGACCGTGACCCTGGCCGAGGGCCGGCACGGTGCGGTCGAGGCGGCCGATGGGCGGCTGCTGGACACGCTGTTCGAGCTGGCCAGCCGCCAGCTCGCCGCCGAGGCCGAGCTGCCCGCCACCACCGGCAGGCCGCCGGACGAGCTGGTCCGTGAGCTCGGGATCGCGCTCGGCGAGGAGGGCCGGTCGTTCGAGGAGGTGGCGGCCAGGCTCGGCCGTCTGCTGGCGGCTACGCCGTCTTCGGCCAGCCCGCGTTTCTTCAACCAGCTGTTCGGCGGGCGCGACGACATCGCGGTGCTGGCCGAGATGCTGACTCCGCTGGTCAACAGCTCGATGTACACCTACAAGGTGGCGGGTCCGCAGGTGCTGGTCGAGCGCGAGGTGCTGGCCAGGATGGCGGCCAAGGTGGGGTGGACCGAGGGCGAGGGGGCGCTGGTGCCCGGCGGCTCGCTGGCCAACCTGACGGCCCTGCTCGTCGCCCGCAACGAGGCGGTGGAGCGGGCGCGCGAAGACGGCCTCGACGGCCGTCCGCTGGCGATCTACACCTCGGCCGACGGCCACTACTCGATCGGCAAGAACGCCGGCATCCTGGGGCTCGGACGGCGCTCGGTGCGCCGGATCGCGACCGACCGGCACGGCCGGATGCGGCCCGACGAGCTGCGCCGGGCGATCGCCGCCGACCGCGCCGCCGGCCGCCGTCCGCTGGCGATCAACGCCACCGCCGGCACCACGGTGGTGGGCGCCTTCGACCCGCTGCGCGAGCTGGCGGCGGTGGCGCGGCAGGAGGAGCTGTGGCTGCACGTCGACGGCGCGCTCGGCGGCTCGGTGGTGCTCTCGCGGCGGCACCGCCGGCTGGTCGACGGCGCCGAGCTGGCGGACTCGTTCGCCTGGAACGCGCACAAGATGATGGGCGTGCCGCTGAGCTGCTCGGCGCTGCTGTTCCGGCGGCGCGGGCTGATGGCGCGGCACCTCGGCGAGTCGGCCGACTACCTGTTCCAGTCGTCCGCCGACGGGCTCGATCCGGGCAAGCAGTCGCTGCAGTGCGGCCGGCGCAACGACGCGCTCAAGCTGTGGGCCGCCTGGCAGCTGCACGGCGATCTCGGCTACGCCGAGCGCATCGACCGGCTGTTCGAGCTGGCCCGCTACGCGGCGCGCCGCATCGCCGCCGACCCCGCGCTCGAGCTGGTGCTCGAGCCGCCCTCGATCAACGTCTGCTTCGAGGTGCGCGGCAAGCCCAGCGACGCGGTCTGCGCCAGGCTGGAGAACGAGCGGCGGCTGCTGATCGGCCACGGCCGGGTCGGCGACCGGCGCGCCATCCGGCTGGTGTGCGTCAACCCCGATCTGGCGGAGCCGGACCTCGACGCGGTGCTCGACGAGGTGAAGCGGGCGGCGGCCGGGGTCGCCGCCGGCGGCGGGGCGCGGCGATGAGCCGGGCGGGAAGCCAGCGCGGCGCGGCGGACGGCAAGGGCGCCTCCGGCGCGCTGCCCGCGCCGCCCTCCGACACGCTGCGCGACGGCCGCTTCGAGCTGCGGTTCGCGCGCGGCGCGGCGGAGCTGGACGCCGCTCTGCGGCTGCGATACCGGGTGTTCAACCTGGAGCTCGGCGAGGGGCTGGCGGGCTCCGAGGCCACCGGCCGCGACGAGGACGAGTTCGACGCCGTCTGCCACCACCTGCTGGTGAGCGACGGCGTCAGCGGCGAGGTGGTCGGCTGCTACCGGCTGCAGACCACCGCGATGGCGCGCGCCAACCGCGGCTTCTACTCGTCGAGCCTGTTCGACCTGTCGGCGGTGCCGGCCGGAGAGCTGGAGCGCGCGGCCGAGATCGGGCGCGCCTGCGTCGCCCGCAGCTACCGCAACTCGGTGGTGCTGTTCCTGCTGTGGAAGGGGCTGGCGCTGTACGTCGAGCGCTACGGCCTCGACCACCTGTTCGGCTGCTGCTCGCTGACCAGCCAGCGGCCGGCCGACGGCAGTGCGGCGCTGCGCTATCTCGAGGAGCGCGGCCACCTGCACCCGCGCTGGGCGGTCGAGCCGCGGCCGGCGACCGCCTGCCCGCTGCCGCCGGTCGAGCGCGCGGTCGAGCGGCTGCCGGCGTTGTTCCACACCTATCTGCGCTACGGCGCCAAGGCGTGCGGCCGGCCCGCCATCGACCGCGCCTTCAAGACCATCGACTTCCTGGTTGCGCTCGACGTCCACCGGCTGGGCCGGCACACCCGCAAGACGTTCTTCGGCTAGCCTGTCCATCCAAGCGGCTCGGTGAGAAGGTCAGGCTAGATGGGCAAGCTTCGCGCCGCAGGGCGGCTTCTGGCCATCGGGGCGGTGACCGGCTTCTACTACGCGCTGGTGACGTTCGGCGGGCTCGCCGGCCGCCTCCGCACCGAGCTCGGCCTGCGCTGCCGCGACTTCTGCCTCCGCAACTGGTCGCGGGCGCTACTGCGGCTGATGGGGGCGCGGGTGAGCGTGCGCGGCGCGCCGCCGTCGCCGCCGTTCATGCTGGTGTCGAACCACCTGAGCTACGTCGACGTGCTGGTGCTGGCGAGCCGCGTCAGCCCGGTGTTCCTGGCCAAGTCCGAGGTGGCGGGGTGGCCGCTGGTGGGAGCGCTGTGCCGCTCGGTCGGTACCCTGTTCGTCGACCGCCGCAACCGGCGCGACCTGCCGCGAGTGCTGGCGGCCATCGATCGCGCCCTCGAGCGCGGCCAGGGGGTGGTGGTGTTCCCCGAGGGCACCAGCACGCCGGGGCGCGAGGTCGGGCCGTTCCACCCCGGCCTGCTGGCGGGCGCGGCGAAGGGCGGCCGCCCGGTGTCGTGGGCGAGTCTGAGCTACGCCACCGACGACCCGTCGGCCCCGGCCCACGAAACGGTCTGCTGGTGGGGCGAGATGACCTTTCCCGACCATCTGTTCGACCTGCTCTCCTTGCCGGGGTTCCGGGTCAGCGTGGTGTTCGGCGAGCGGACGATCCGGGAGACCGACCGCAAGGCGCTGGCGGCGCGGCTGCGGCAGGCGGTGGCCGGCGGCTTCGAGCCGGTCGTGGCGGCGGGGTGACGCGGCGCGCCCAACGGCGCACGGCGCTGGCGCTGGTCGGCGCCTATCTGGTGCTGCTCGCCGCCTCGCACGCGGTCCGCCGGCCCGATCCGCCGCCGCCCGAGCTGGCGGTGGCCAACCTGACCCCGCCGGACGGCGGCGCCGGCGAAGCGCTGGTCGCCTGGCGCGTCTGGCGGCCGCCGGTCGGCGCCGGCGAGGCGATCCCGGTCCTGCTGCTCCACGGCAGCCCGGGCTCGAGCGCCGACTTCCTCGGGCTCGGTCCGCTGCTGGCCGGGGAGAGGACCGCGCTGGCACCCGATCTGCCCGGCTTTGGCCACTCCCAGAAGCGGGTGCCCGACTACTCGATCGCCGCCCACGCCGGCTACGCGCTGGCGCTGCTCGACCGTCTGGGGATCGATCGCGCCCACCTGGTCGGGTTCAGCATGGGAGGCGGCGTCGGCATCCTGGCGGCCGGCCGGCAGCCGCAGCGCGTCGCTTCGCTGACCCTGCTGTCGGCGATCGGTGTCCAGGAGCTCGAGCTGCTGGGCAGCTACGGCCTCAACCATGCCGTCCATGGCCTGCAGCTCGCGGCGCTCGCGACGCTGCACGAGGCGACGCCGCATTTCGGGCTGCTCGACGGCTTCCCGCTCGACGTCGCCTATGCGCGCAACTTCTACGACACCGATCAGCGGCCGTTGCGCCCGGCGCTCGCCTCTCTCGACATGCCGGTGCTGGTGCTGCACGGCGCCCGCGACCCGCTGGTGCCGGCGGCGGCGGCCCGAGAGCACCACCGGCTGGTGCCCCACAGCGAGCTGGTGATGCTCGATGCCAGCCATTTCGCCATCTTCCGGCGGCCGGCGCTGCTGGCCGGGCCTCTGAGCCGGTTTCTCGAGCGGGTGGACCGCGGCGAGGCGCGTCGCCGCAGCGATGCCGAGCCGGCGCGGCTGGCGGCTGCCGGTCGGCCGTTTGACCCGTCGCAGGTGCCGGCCGCCAGCGGGCTGTCGCTGGCGCTGCTGTGTGCCCTGATCGCGCTCGCCACCCTGGCCAGCGAGGACGCCACCTCGATCGCCACCGGGCTGCTGGTGGCGCAGGGGCGGATCGGCTTCGTGGCCGGCAGCGCCGCCTGCGCCGCCGGTATCCTGCTGGGCGATCTCGGCATCTGGGCAGCCGGACGCTTCCTCGGCCGCCCCTGGCTGCGGCGGGCGCCGTTGAAGTGGATGATCTCGCCCGACTCGCTGGCGCGCAGCGCCACCTGGTTCGAGCGCCGCGGCCCGGCGGTGATCACCCTCAGCCGGTTCCTGCCCGGCACCCGGGTCGCCACCTACTTCGTCGCCGGACTGCTCGACACCGGCTTCTGGCGGTTCCTGCTCTTCTTCACCGCGGCGGTGGCGGTCTGGACGCCGCTGGTGGTCGGGCTGAGCGCCTGGCTGGGCGTGCGGTTGCTGCCGGCGTTCGAGCTGTTCGAGCGCTGGGCCCTGCCGGCGGCCGCCGGCCTGGCGGTGGCGGCGTGGCTGGTGCTCGGGCTGGCGCGCCGGCTGGCCACCGCCCGCGGCCGGCGGCTGCTGCTGGGCGCCGTCCGGCGCAAGCTCGAGTGGGAGTTCTGGCCGTGGTGGGCGATCTACCTGCCGCTGTTGCCGTGGATCGCGTGGCTGGGGCTCCGCCACCGGAGCCTGACCGTGTTCACCGCCGCCAACCCGGGCATCGAGCTCGGCGGCTTCGCCGGCGAATCGAAGGCCGCCATCCTCGACGCCGTGCCGTCCCGCTGGCTGCCGCCCTGGCTGCGGCTCGCCGCCGGCACGCCGCCGCACGAGCGCCGGCAGGCGGTCGACCGGTTCCTCGCCCGGCACCAGCTGGCGCCGCCGGTGGTGCTCAAGCCGGACGTCGGCGAGCGCGGCGAGGGGGTGCGCGTGCTGCGCTCGGCCGAGGCGCTGGCCGAGGCGGTCGCCGGCCTGGAGCGCGACAGCCTGCTCCAGGCGTACGTGGCGGGCCCGGAGCTGGGGGTCTTCTGGTTCCGCCACCCGGGCTCACGGCGCGGCCGGATCTTCTCGATCACCGAGAAGCGGCTGCCGGCGGTGACGGGCGACGGCGAGTCGAAGCTCGAGCAGCTGATCCTGGCCGACGAGCGGGCGATGCGGATGGCGCCGACCCACTTCGCCCACCTGGCCGGCCGGCTGACCGAGGTGCCGGCGGCGGGAGAGCAGGTGGCGCTGGTCGAGGTCGGCACCCACCGGCTGGGAGCGGTGTTCCTCGACGGCGCCCGCTTCCACACCCCCGAGCTGGCGGCGGCGGTCGGCGAGATCGCGCTGGCGGTGCCCGGCTTCTACTTCGGGCGGTTCGACCTGCGGGCGCCGTCGTGGGAGGCGTTCTCGCGCGGCGAGGGGCTGCGCGTGATCGAGCTCAACGGGGTCACCTCCGAGGCGACCCACATCTACGACCCGGCCAACTCGTACCGCGATGCCCTGCGCGTGCTGCGGCGGCAGTGGCGGCTGGCGTTCGAGATCGGCGCCGCCAACCGCGCCCGTGGGGTGCGGCCGGCGCCGCTGGCGGTGCTCGTGCGGCGGGCGGTCCGACACCTGCTGCGGCCGGCGGCGCCCCGCCGGCGGGCGCATACAATGGCGCCACCCGAGCGGACCCCGGAAGGCGGATGAGCGAGAGCGTGGCGAGCTGGCTGGTGACCGCGGGCGGCGTCTACGCCGTCTGCGGGCTGGTGTTCGCGGCCGCCTTCGTGACCCGCGGCGCCGGCGCCGTCGACCCGCGGGCGCGGCGCGGGAGCTGGGGCTTCCGGCTGGCGATCCTGCCGGGGGTGGCGGCGCTGTGGCCGCTGCTCGCCGGCCGCTGGGTGCGCCGGCGGCCGCCGCCCGAGGAGCGCAACGCGCACCGGCAGAGCGCCGGACGGGAGGCCGGCGGGTGATCCGCCCGCTCCGGCGCCGGCACCTGTGGCTGGTGGCCGCGGTGACCGCGATCACGGTGCCGCTCTATCTGGCGGCGCTGGCGGCGCGCCCGGCGCCGGTGCCCGCGAGCGATCTGCCGCCGGCCCTGGCTGCGCCGCCGGCGGCGTCCGGACCGGCGGTCGAGCTCACCAGCTCGCCGGTCCTCCGCGCCCGCGCGATGCAGGGCGGCCGCGCCGTCCAGCTCGAGCTCGAGGGGGCGCTCGAGAGCCCCGCGCCGCTGCTCTACTGGGTGCCCGGCGGCGAGGGGCTCGACGGCGGGCGGCTGCTCGGCGCGGTCGGCGGCGACCGGCGCCAGCGGTTCGAGCTGCCCGCGGCGGCGGACGGGCCGGGTTTCCTGGTGGTCTACAGCCTGGGCCACGGCGCCGAGCTGGCGCGCGCGGCCTGGCCGCCGGCGGTGGGGGAGGCGCGGTGAGCCACGCCTACCGGGCGGTCGGCTGGAACCGGCAGAAGAAGCTGTACGACCTGTGGCTGGCGGTCGGCGTGGTGGCCTACCTGGCGGCGTTCGTCGGCGCCGGCGCGGTGCTGCGGCCCGCGGCCACGGTGGAGACGCTGCTGATCCGCGCCTTCGGCACCGCCGCCTTGCTGCTGCTGCACGTGGTGCTTTCGATCGGGCCGCTGGCGCGGCTCGACCCCCGCTTCCTGCCGCTGCTCTACAACCGCCGCCACCTCGGCGTCACCATGTTCGTCCTGGCGCTGGCGCACGGCGCGCTGTCGATCGTCCAGTTCCACGCCCTGGGCGACGTCGGGCCGCTGGTCAGCGTGCTGAGCTCGAACGGCCGTTGGGGTGAGCTGGCCTGGTTCCCGTTCCAGCCGCTCGGGCTGGCGGCGCTGGTGATCCTGTTCCTGATGGCCGCCACCAGCCACGACTTCTGGCTCGCCAACCTCACCCCGCCGGTTTGGAAGACGCTCCACATGGGGGTGTATGCGGCCTACGGGCTGATCGTGCTGCACGTCGCGCTCGGCGTGCTGCAGGCGGAGCGGCAGCCGGTGCTGGCCGGGCTGCTCGGCGGCGGCTTCGCCTGGATCGCCGTCCTGCACCTGGTGGCCGGCTGGCGCGAGCGGCGGCTCGACCGGGAGCTCGATGGGGAGCGGGCGGGCGGCGGGCGGGAGTGGGTCGAGGTCTGCCGGGTGTCGGAGATCCCCGACAAGCGGGCGCGCATCGCCTGCCTGGGCGGCGAGCGGGTGGCGGTGTTCCGCTACGACGGCCTGATCTCGGCGGTGTCGAACGTCTGCCAGCACCAGAACGGCCCGCTCGGCGAGGGCCGCATCCTCGACGGCTGCATCACCTGCCCGTGGCACGGCTACCAGTACCGGCCGGCCGACGGCGCCTCGCCGCCACCGTTCACCGAGAAGGTGCCGACTTTCCGGGTGCGGCTGGAGGGCGATCGGGTGCTGGTCGATCCGCGCCCCAACCCGCCCGGTACCCGGGTCGAGCCGGCGCGGCTGGAGGAGGCCGGCTGATGGCGCCGGACGGCGAGTTCTACGTCGGTTACCAGCGCCGGGCGCCGGCTCGGCTGGGCCGGTTCCTGCGCGCCCTGGTCGGTGGGCTGACGATCGGCGGGCTGCTCCTGGGTGCCGCCCTGGCGGCGCTCCAGAGCCCGTTCGATCCGGGCGTCTTCGAGTTCGGCGTGGCGCGCGAGTACACCGGCGTCGTGACCGAGCGCCCGCACCCGGTGCTGCACGTCGAGCGGCCGGGCGGCGGCTGGTCGCAGCTCTACCTGGTCGGCGCCGGCAAGCGCGGCGCCGGGCCCGACGTCGCCGGTCTCGACGGCCGCCGGGTGCGGCTCACCGGCAGCCTCATCTACCGGCAGGGACAGACCATGATCGAGCTGGCCGGGGACGGCATCGCGGCGCTCGAGCCGGCCGCGGCCGCCGGGCTGCCGGTGGCTGTCGATCTGGGCCGTCAGACGCTGCGCGGCGAGATCGTCGACAGCAAGTGCTTCCTGGGGGTGATGAAGCCCGGTCGCGGCAAGCCGCACCGCGCCTGCGCCGCGCGCTGCATCAGCGGCGGCGTACCGCCGGTGCTGCGGGTGGAGAGCGGCGACGGGGCCTACCGGCACTTCCTGCTCACCGGCGCCGCGGGCGAGGTGGTGAACCGCCAGCTGCTGGCGCTGGTGGCCGAGCCGGTCGAGGTCACCGGCCGGGTGGTGCGCAGCGGCGATCTGCTCCTGCTCGAGGCGGATCCGGCCGCCATCCGGCGTCTGGCCGGGGGCGGCGGGGGCGGCTGAGCGCAGGCCGCACGATGGTCGCCGGCGCGAGCTTCTAGTAGGCTCCGCGCCACGGGGACGAGGAGTCGGTGCGGCGAACCTCTTTAGCGCGGGCGCTGGTGTGGGGGCTCGCCGTCGCGCTGGCCGCCGCGGTCACCGCCGGCGCCGACGGCCCGGAGGCCGACGCCGGCAGCGAGGTCTTGGACGACGCCGAGCTGAGCCGCCGCGGGGCGCGCATCGGAGAGATCTCGATCCGGGTGGTGGACGTGTTCGACACCTCGGACCCGGCGGAGGACCGGCGGCTGTTCCGGCTGGTCAACCGGCTGCATCCGAAGACCCGCGAGAGCGTCATCCGGCGCCAGCTGCTGGTGGCGCCGGGCGACCCCTACCAGCCGCGGCTGCTGCGCGAGTCCGAGCGCCTGCTGCGCCGCAACCGCTACCTGCGCGACGCCGAGATCCGGCCGGTGGGGGTGCGCCGCGACCGGGTCGACCTGGAGGTCGAGGCGCACGACGTCTGGACCCTGACCGGCGGCGTCCACTTCGCCCGCGAGGGCGGCGAGAACCAGTACCGGTTCGAGGTCCAGGACTCCAACTTCCTGGGTACCGGCAAGGACATCACCGTGAGCCACGGCAGCTCGGTCGACCGCACCACCTCGGTGGTGCGCTACCGCGATCCCAACCTCGCCGGCAGCCGGACGCGGCTCGAGCTGTGGCTGGGCGAGAACAGCGACGGCGATCTGCGCCGCTTTGGCGTCGAGCGGCCGTTCTACTCGCTCGACAGCCGCTGGGCGGCGGGGCTGGCGGCGCGCTTCGAGGAGCGGGTCGACTCGCTGTACGATCTCGGCGAGCAGCTCACCGAGTTCCGCCACGATCGTCGGTACGTCGAGCTCTACTGGGGCCGTTCGGCTGGCCTGCGCGGGACGCGCTCGCTGCGCTGGCTGACCGGCTTGACCTACGAGCGGCGGAACTTCGCGCCGGCCACCCCCGAGCCGGCCGCCCTCAAGCCGGCTGCCGCCGGGCCACCGGCTCCTGGGCTGCCCGCCGACCGCACGCTGGCCTACCCGTGGCTCGGCCTGGAGCTGGTCGAGGACCGGTTCATCGAGACCCGGCAGCTGGCGCGGCTGGCCCGCACCGAGGACTACAACCTGGGCCGGCGGCTGGAGCTCAGGCTGGGCTGGTCGTCGCCGAGCTGGGGCGGTGACCGCGACCTGGCGGTTGTCGAGAGCGGCTTCTCGATCGGCGCGCGGCCGAGCGAGCGCTCGCTGATGCTGGTCGAGCTGCGCGGTACCGGCCGCTGGGGGACCGACGGCTGGCAGAACCTGGTGGTGGGCGGCGAGGCCAGCCTGTTCTGGCGCAACTGGGGCGAGCACGGCCTGTTCGTGCGGCTGGCCGGCGACCTGGCGCACGAGCTCGACGGCGAGCGCCAGCTGCTGCTGGGCGGGGACAGCGGCCTGCGCGGCTATCCGCTGCGCTACCAGGACGGCGACCGCCGCCTGCTGCTGTCGGTCGAGCAGCGGTTCTACACCGACTGGCACCCGCTGCGGCTGCTGCACGTCGGCGCGGCGGTTTTCTTCGACATGGGGCGCGCCTGGTTCGCGGGTGTCGACGACCCCACCGAGCTCGGTCTGCTCCGCGACGTCGGCTTCGGCCTACGGCTCAGCCCGAGCCGCTCGGGCCGCGGCACGATGGTGCATCTCGACGTCGCCTTCCCGCTCGACGGCTCCGGCTCGATTCGCGGCGTGCAGTGGCTGGTGACCAGCCGCGAGAGCTTCTGAGGCTGCGCCTCGCAGTAGGCTGGCGGCGTGCGCGACGGCGACTGCGTGCGGTTCCTGCAGTGGGCGCTGCCGCGGCTCGGGTTCCGCTGGGCGGGCTTCCGCCGGGTCCGCCGGCAGGTCTGCCGGCGGTTGGCGGGCCGCCTGGCCGACCTCGGCCTGGCCGACCTCGACGCCTACCGCCGCCGGCTGGAGGCCGACGCCGGCGAGTGGCGGCGGCTGGCGCCGCTGTGCCGTGTCACCATCTCGCGCTTCTTCCGCGACCGCGGCTTGTACCGGGCGCTCGGCGAGGTGGTGCTGCCGGCGCTCGCCGCCCGCCGCGGCCGCGGCGCGCGGCTGGCGGTGTGGAGCGCGGGCTGCGGTGCCGGCGAGGAGCCGTACTCGGTCGCCATGGTCGCGCGCCGTAGCGAGGCGCTCGCCGGCTGCACCTTGCGGGTCGCCGCCACCGATTGGGACCTGCGCCAGCTGGCGCGGGCGGCGTGTGCCGTCTACCCGGAGTCGAGCCTCCGCGACCTGCCGCCGGGGTGGCGCGAGCAGGCGTTCGAGCCGCTGGCCGGCGGCGACTGGCGGCTGCGGCCGGCTGAGCGGTACGGCGTCGCCTTCGCCGCCGGCGACCTGCGCCGGGCGGCGCTCGCCGGGCCGTTCGATCTGGTCCTGTGCCGCAACGCGGCCTTCACCTACTTCGACCGGCGGCTACAGCAGCGGGTGCTCGACGGGCTGGTGGCCCGGCTGCGTCCGGGCGGCGCGCTCGCCGTCGGGAGTCACGAGCGGCCGCCCATCGGGGCCAGCGAGCTGGCTCCCTGGCCCGGGCTGCGCCACCTCTGGCTGCGAGGGGACTGAGCCGAGCCGCGGCTCTGCTAGGCTGACGAGGGAGCCGGAGGCCGATGAGCCAGATTCTGAGCCGGTTGGCAGGCGAGGTCCGGGTGCTGGAGTGCAGCGGGCGGTTTCGCATCGGAGAGGGAGACGTGGCGCTGCGCGAGGCGGTGCGGGAGTCGCTGGAGGCGGGGGCGGTCAAGATGCTGGTCGACCTGCGCCAGGTCTCACTGTGCGATTCGGCCTTCCTCGGCGAGCTGGTGGGCTCATACGCGCGGGCCGCCAACCGTGGCGGCGCGCTCAAGCTGCTGAGCCCGGCGCCCAAGGTCGCCGAGAGC
>JBFGNS010000015.1:0-42095 GCA_041574955.1 Thermoanaerobaculia bacterium
GGCGCTCGCGCGCCAGAGAGGCGGTGACAAACCGCCCGCCGGCCTTGCCCACCTCGCCCAGCCGCTCCGCCCAGCGCCGGGCTTCGACCGCCGCGGCGCCGGACAGCAGGTAGCCGGGATCCTCGCCCGACTCCTGCCAGCGATCGAAGGCCGGCCGGGTGCGCTGGCGCCAGAGCAGGAACTCGCGATCGGCGTCCAGCCACTCGCCGAGCTTCCGCCACTTGCGGATCAGCGCCTCGTGGGCGATCTCGAGCTCCTTGGGCGCGCCCTCGTCGCCGGACCGGCCGGAGGTGATCAGGCGCTGCTCGCTCAGATGCAGGATGACCTTCTCGGTGGCGTCGGCGTCGGCGCCGGCCGGCACCACCTCGTCCCAGCGCGCCCGGCGGCGGGTGGGGTGGTCACCACGGCGGGTCGTCACCAGCGCCAGCAGCACCCGCCGCGCCAGCTTCTGTCCCGCCGGATCGAGCCGGGCCAGCACGTCGTCGGCATGGTGCTGGAGCGCGCCCTGGACGCGGCCGATCTCGTTGTAGGCGTCGTGGCTGAGCTGCTCGCGCCGGCGCCGCTGCCACAGCTCGAGCAGGGTGTGCTCGAGCAGCGCCAGGGCGCCCGGCTCGTCGCCCAGGTCCTCGACGATGGCCTCGGCCAGACCCGGCTCGAGACGTGCCCCGGCCAACTCGACCGGCTTGCGGATGCACTCCAGCAGACCCTTGCGCCCCATCCGCCGCACCGCGTACTGGTTGCCGGTGATTGCGGCGTACAGCTCGGGGTGGTGGAAGCAGTGCGACAGAAAGTCCTCGCGCAGCGTGAGCACGACCCGCGTGGGGCGGTCGCCCGAGACGTCGGCCGCCGCCAGCAGCGTAGTGATGAACCGCTGCCGCTCCGGGCCCGCCTCGCTCTGGGTGAACAGCTCCTCGAACTGATCGACCACCAGCAGCACCGCTTCGCCGGCGGGCACCAGCGCGCCGAGGCACTCGCCCACGCCGCCGCTGGCGCTCGCCAGCTGCTCGGCGATCGATCGCCGCAGTTCGAGCCGGCGCGCGGCGTCGTCCTCTTCCGCCAGCCCGACCAGCGCGCTGGCCAGCTCGCGGAACGGCTCGCGGCCGGGGCGCAGGATGGCCACCCGCCACCGCTGGCCGTCCGCCGCCGAGTCCGGCAGCCGGCCGCGGTGGAGCGCCGGCACCAGCCCCGCCCGCACCAATGAAGACTTGCCGCTCCCCGACTCGCCCACCACCGCCAGCAGCGGGCGCACGGCGAGCTGCGCCACCAGCTCCTCGGTCTCCCGGTCGCGGCCGAAGAACAGGTGGGCGTGCTCGACGTCGAAGGCGAACAGGCCGCGGAACGGCGCCTGCCCCTTGGGCAGCAGCGAGACCTTCTCCGCCGGGCGCTCGAGGATGGCTCCGACCAGCCGCCGTATCTCGCCGGCATCGAGCCGGCTCTCGCCGCGCAGATCCAGCCACTGGTGCTGCGCCAGGAACGGCGGCAGGTCGTCCGGCTCGGAGCCCGGACCGAGGATCGGGATGACCTTGAAGCCGGGATCGTTGACGCTGCGGTCGAGCGCAACCCGCACCTCGCGTCCGATCCAGCGCGCGATGCCGGCCCGCCCGACGTAGACCGCGAAAGCGTCGGCGCGCCCCAGCGCCTCCTCGAGAGCCTCCATCCACCGGTCGCCGGCGGTCAGCTGCTCGAGATCGAGCCAGACCTCGAGATCGGCCTGCCGCAGCAGGCCGGCGAGCTCGCGCACCGCCTGCGCGTCCTCACCGGCGTGGCTGAGGAAGACCAGCGGCCGCTGCGCCGCCGCCGTCGCGGCGGCCGCGGCCTCGCCCGTGACGGCGACCAGCCGCCTGCCCGCCCGCCGCGTGAGCGCCTGCTGCGCGCGCTCCAGCAGGGCAGCGTACCGGCTGTCGCCGCGCTCCTGGTCGGCGACCGCCAGCGGCTCGCCATCGTCGTTCCACGGCTCCAGCCGGCCGAGCAGCGGGTGCTGCCGCCAGTCGCACGGCTCGAGCACGGCCAGGGCCAGCTCGAGCCCCTCGCCCATCCGCCGCTCGAACAGCCGCTGCACCGAGCCCGAGAGCGCGTACTCCGACTCCAGGAACTGCGGCGAGACCAGCAGCACCGCCACCCTGGCGCGCTCGATCGCGTCGCGGAACCGCCACTCCTGGTCGCTTTCGGCTGCCAGCGCCTGGCTGCTCCACAGGTCCACCACTCCCTGGCGGATGAGACCGCGGGCGAGCCGGAACATCGGCAGCACGCTGTCGGCGTCCTCGCCGGCGTACGCCACCAGCAGGGTGCGCGTGGCGGTGAGCTCCTCGCCGACCTTGCGCGCAAAGCCCTGCAGGATCGCCAGCTCGCGCGCCGACAGGCGCCTCGGGCGCAGACCGGCAATGCACACCGTCCCGACGCGGCGGTCGCCACCGGCCGAGATCGGCACGCCGGCGTAGAAGCGGATCCCCGGGTGCTGCGCCACCAGCGGGCTGGCGGCGAACCGGGGGTCCCGGCTGGCGTCCTCCACCACCAGCGGCTTCGGCTCGCGAATCGTCTGGTTGCACAGCGCGTGCTGCCGCTCGCACTCCTGGGGCACCTCGCCGATCCGCGACTTGAGCCACTGGCGCCTGTCGGCGATCAGCGACAGGTAGGCGATCGGCACGCCCAGCCGTTCGGCGAGCTGTCGCGTCAGCCGGTCGAAGCGCTCCTCGGGGACCGAATCGAGAATGGCGAGATCGTCAAGCGCGTGCAGGCGAGCGGTCTCGCCGTCGGTGGTACCGCTACCGGGAATCACGCCGCACTTTCGAGCCCTCGTGAAGGGCCCCTGCGCGAACTTCGCGAAGGGAGACTTGCCAGCAACATACCACCGGTCGGACCCCGCGGCAATGAGATGGCCGTCGCCGCGGGTCGTGCGGGCGGCGGGCAGGGGCTTCCGCACCCGGCCGGCGCGGTTAGAATGTCCGTCCCTCGACCCCCGCGCCCAGGAGACTCGCGATGACCACCTCGAGCAGTCAGGCAGCGGGCCTCGCGCCGTGAGCGGCCGGTCGCCGGAGCCGTTCGACCTGCCGCCCGGAACCGTGCTGGCCGGCGGCTACCGGGTCGAGTCGCTGGCCGGCGGTGGCTGGGAGGGCGAGGTCTACCGCGTGGTCGAGGCCCGCACCGGGATCGTCCGTGCCGCCAAGCTGTTCTACCCGGAGCGCAACCCCGCCAACCGCACCGTCGCGCGCTACGCCCGCAAGCTCGAGCGGCTGCGCGACTGCCGGATCGTCATGCGCTACCACCACTCCGAGGAGCTCCACCTGGGAGAGCGCACGGTCACCTGCTTGCTGAGCGACTTCGTGCCCGGCGCGCCCTTGCCGCGGCTGGTGGCGCGCTCACCGGGCGGCCGGCTGGCGCCGTTCGAGGCGATGCACCTGCTTCACGCCCTGGTCGCGGGCCTCGAGCAGATCCACGATGCCGGCCTCTACCACGGCGACCTGCACGAGGACAACGTGCTGGTCCGGCGCCGCGGCATCCGCTTCGAGGTGCGGGTGCTGGATTTCTTTCACCGCGGCCGGCCGAGCCGGGCGGCGCGCCAGATGGACGTGGTTGACGCCGTAAAACTGTTCTACGACGTGCTGGGCGGCCGCCGTCACTACGCCCGCCAGCCGGCGGCCGTCAAGGCCATCTGCCGCGGTCTGCGCCACCGCCTGATCCTCGACAGCTTCCCCACCGCCACCCACCTGCGGCGGCACCTCGAGACCTTCAGCTGGAGCTGAGCCGGCGCAGGACGCTGGCCGCAGGCCGCTAGACCCAGGTCTCGAGCTCGGGCCGATCGAGGTGCGGCAGGGTGTTGAACGAGCGGAGCGAGAACCTGCCGTTCGAGAACAGGAACTCGCTCACCGCGCTGTTGAGCACCATCCAGCTCAGCTCGAGCGCCTTCTCGTCGTCGAGCCCGAAGGAGCTGGCCACCGCCACGCCGGTCGGTCCCGCCGAAGTGAACGCCACCACGGTGCGGCCGCGCGGCCCGTCGGTGAGGCGCCTGAGCGCCGACTCGGTGCGTTGCCGGAAGCGGTCGAACGGCTCCACCGCCGGACCCGGCGGCTCGAGCTCGCCGCGCACCCAGGCGAAGGTGACGCGGCGGTAGACGCGGTAAAACAGCCTCCGGTCGCGCGCCGTGTCGCCTTCCAGCAGCTCGAGCGCTCGGCGCGCCTCGGGGTCGACGGCCGCCAGCTCGGGCAGCGAGCGGGCGAACACCTGGTAGCCGCTGTGCTCGTCGAGGCCGGCTAGAGCCTCGGCCGCCGGCCAGCTGTCGCCGGCGGCGCCGAGGCCGCGGCGGACTCCCTCGGCGGTCTCGCGGTGGCGCCGGCACGGCCCCACCCAGACGGCGTCGGGGACCAGCCCGCCGGCGCGCCAGTGGCGGCCGAGCGACTCGGCCTGCTGCCAGCCGGTGGGCGACAGCCGGTCGTAGTCGTCATCGCCGGCCGACGCCTGGCCGTGGCGCACGATCAGCAGACGGCTCATCGCTGCTTCGGCCGCTCAGGCGGTGACGCCGCCGTCGCACACCAGCACCGTGCCGGTGGTGAACGAGGCGGCGTCGGACACCAGGTAGAGCACCGCCCCGACGATCTCCTCGGGCTGCGCGTGGCGCCCGAGCGGCGTCGCGGCGTGGAACGCCTCGCGCAGCTCGTCGGTCTCGACCAGCACCCGGGCGAAGCGGGTCTCGACCAGCCCCGGCGCCACCGCGTTGACCCGCACGCCGCTCGGGCCCAGCTCCTTGGCCAGGCCGCGGGTCATGCTGACCACCGCCGCCTTGGTCATCGAGTAGACCACCTGGTTGGGGACCGGCACCAGGCCGTTGATCGACGCCACGTTGACGATCGCGCCGCTCCCCTGCTCGACCATCATGCGGCCGGCGCGCTGGCAGGTCAGGAAGTAGCCCTTGAGGTTGACCTCCATGGTCTTGTCGTAGGCCGCCTCGTCGATCTCCAGCGCCGGGCCGAACCACGGGTTGGTGGCGGCGTTGTTGACCAGAATGTCGAGCCGCCCCAGCTCGGCGCGGATGCGGGCGAAGAGGGCGTCGATCTGCTCCGGCCGGCCGGCGTGGCAGGCGATCGCCAGCGCGCGGCCGCCGGCCTCCTCGAGCGCGGCCGCCACCGAGTCGAGGCTCTCCTGGCGGCGGGACGACAGCACCACGGTGGCGCCGCGCGCCGCCAGCCCGTGAGCCACCGCCTCGCCGATACCGCGGCTCGCGCCGGTCACCAGCGCGGTGCGGCCGGTGAGGTCGAACGACGGCGCGGCGCTCACGACGCGCCCTCGCCGAGCACGTAGAGCGACAGCGTCTCGGCCACCATCGCCGGCTTGTCCACGCCCTCGATCTCGACGGTCGCCTCGGCCGCGATCAGCAGGCGGCCGGCGTTCTTGCGGCGCACGTCGAGGATCCTGGTGCGCAGGCGGACGCGGCTGCCGGAGCGCACCGGCGCCAGGAAGCGCACCTTGTCGAGCCCGTAGTTGAACGCCATCACGGCGCCGGCGGGCACCACCGCCAGCTCCTCGTGCAGCTTGGGCACCAGCGACAGCGTCAGGAAGCCGTGCGCGATGGTGCCTCCCAGCGGCGTGCGCGCGGCGCGCTCGGGATCGACGTGGATGTACTGGTGGTCGCCGGTGGCCTCGGCGAACTGGTCGATGCGCTGCTGGTCGACGGTGAGCCAGTCCGACGGCCCGGCCTCGTGGCCGGCCATCTCGAGCAGCTCGTCGACGGGGACGATGGTGGGCAGGGCGGTGGTCTCCGGAGGTTGGGGGTTGGGGCCCGGGGCCTCGTCGGAGATCCTAACCTGACGGCGGACCGCGGCGGGGCGGCCTGGGGTCAGCAGTCGTAGAGGCGGTCGATGCGGCCCTTTTGGATCGCCTGCCAGGCGGCGCCGGCGCACGCCCGGACGCCCTCGAGCAGGCCCGCGAAGCGCGGGTCGCTGGTGTGCCCCTGCCGCCAGCGGGCGTAGATCTGCTGCACGATGACGGCGATCTTGTACAGCCCGTAGGCGTAGCAGAAGACCGGCCGCGGCACCTCGCGGCCGCTGGCCGCCGAGTAGCGCTCCACCAGCTCGCGCCGCGTCGGGTTGCCCGGCAAGGTGGTCGGGCTGAGCTCGAGGGCACGCATCGCCGGCGGATCGCCGGCTTCCAGCCAGTAGCCGAGCGAGGTTCCGAGATCGAGCAGCGGATCGCCCAGGGTGGCCATCTCCCAGTCGAGCACCGCCTTGACCCGGCTCCAGTCGTCCGGATCGAGCACCAGGTTGTCGTACTTGAAATCGTTGTGGATCAGCGCCGGCTCGCCGTCGGCAGGCCGGTCGCCGGCCAGCCACTCGCCCACCTGCTCCATGGCCGGCACGTCGTCCGTCCTGGCCCTGGCCCAGCGCTTCCGCCAGCCCTCGATCTGGCGCCGGACGTAGCCTTCGGGGCGGCCCAGCCCACCCAGCCCGGCGGCCCGGTAGTCGACGGCGTGGAGCTCCACCAGGGTCTCCACGAAGCCGTCGGCGATCGCCGCCATGGTGGCCGGCGCCGGCCGCATCTCGGCCGGCATCCGCGGCCGTAGGATCACGCCGCGCACCCGCTCCATGAGGTAGAACGGGGCGCCCAGGACGCCCGCGTCGTCGCACCGGGCCAACGGCGCCGGTGCCTTCGGGTAGAAGCCCTCGAGCGCCGCCAGGATGCGGTGCTCGCGCGACATGTCGTGACCGCCCTCGACCGCCGCTCCGAACGGCGGCCGGCGCAGCACCAGCTCGCGCTCGCCCGCCCGCACCAGGTAGGTGAGGTTGGAGAAGCCGCTCGGAAACTGCTCCACCTCGACCGGCCCAGCCAGCTCGGGCAGCCGCTCGGCGAGCCAGCCGGCCAGCCTGCCGGCGTCCAGCTCCTCGCCGTCTCGCACCGGCCGGGCGCGGTCGATCCAGCGGCCGGCGCTCATCCGGCTGCCCCCGAGGCGCTTTCCGACGGCGGCGCCACCAGCGCCGAGCGCACGATCTCGGCCGGATGCAGGGCACGCCGTCCGCAACCGTGCGCGATCTGCTGGCGGCAGCTGGTGCCGTTGGCCACCACCGCAGCACTTTCCCCGGCGGCGCGAACCGCCGGCAGCAGCCGGCGCTCGGCCATCGCCATCGACAGCTCGTAGTGCTCGGCCTCGTAGCCGAACGAGCCGGCCATGCCGCAGCAGCCGGCGTCGAGCAGCTCGATCCGCCGCCCCGGTAGCAGGCCGAGCAGCCCGGCGGTCGGCCCACTGCCGACCAGCGCTTTCTGGTGGCAGTGGTCGTGGACCAGCAGCCGCTCCTCGGCGGAGCGAAGCCCCAGCCCTCCGCCCACCTCCCGCCGGCCGACGAACTCCTCGAAGGTGTGGGCGGCGCCGGCGAGCACCGCCACCCGCGGATCGCCCGGCAGCAGGTAGGCGTACTCGTCGCGCAGCGTCAGCAGGCAGCTCGGCTCGATGCCGACGATCGGCAGCCCCGACTCGGCCAGCGGCGCCAGCCGGTCGACGGTGGCGCGCGCCGCCGCCCGCGCCTCGTCCACCAGCCCTTTCGAGATCATCGGCCGGCCGCAGCAGCCGTGCTTCGAGGCGACCAGCTCGAAGCCTGCCGCCTCCAGCACCTCGGTGGCGGCGCGCGCCACCCGCGGCGTCTGCCAGCCGTTGAAGCAGTCCACCAGCAGCACCACCCGCCCTGTCGCCGGCGGGCCGGCACGTCGGTGGCGGCGCAGCCAGGCCGGGTACGGCAGGCGAGCGAACTCGGGCAGCGGTCGGCGGGCGGTGATGCCGACGAGCCGCTCGAACGCTCCGCGCAGCGGCCGGCTGCGCCCCAACGCGTTGGCGAGCGGCGCCGCCGGCCCCGCGGCCAGCCGGCCGAGCCGGCCGGCGCCGGCGAACAGCCGCGCGCGCAGCGGCACCCCGTGCACCGCGTGGTAGCCGGCCAGGAACTGCAGCTTGAGCTTGGCCATGTCGACCGACGACGGGCACTCGGCCTTGCACGCCTTGCACTCGACGCACAGGTCGAGCGCGTCGTACAGGCGGCGGCCGGTGATCGCCTCGCCGCCCAGCCGGCCGTCGAGGGCGGCGCGCAGCAGGTTGGCGCGGCCGCGGGTCGAGTGCTCCTCCTCGCGGGTCACCATGAAGCTGGGGCACATGGTGGCGGCGGTCCGCTTGCGGCAGACGCCGGCGCCGTTGCACATCTCGACCGCGCGGTCGAGGCCGAGGTCGGGCGCGAAGTCGATCCGCTCGGGCGGCAGCCGCACCCGGTAGTCGGCGCCGAACCGGAGGTTGTCGGTCATCGGCCCGGCGTCCACCACGTTGCCCGGGTTGAGCAGGTTGGCCGGGTCGAACGCCCGCTTGACCCGCCGGAACAGGCCGTACATCTCGGGTCCGAAGAACCGCTCGTTGATCCAGCTGCGGGCGCGGCCGTCGCCGTGCTCACTCGACAGCGCGCCGCCGTAGCCGCGCAGCAGCTCGACCGAAAACGACAGGATCTCCGGCAGCTTGGCCACCTCCGCGGCCTGCTTGGCGTCGATCAGCGGCCGGATGTGGATGCAGCCGGCCGAGGCGTGGGCGTAGTAGGCGACGCGGGTGCCCAGCTCACCGCAGAACCGTTCGATCTCGCTGACGTAGTCGGCCAGGTGCTCGACCGGCACCGCCGCGTCCTCGATGAACGGGATCGGCTTGTGGTCGCCCTTCAAGCTCATCAGCAGCCCGAGGCCGGCCTTGCGCACCGTCCAGACGTCGCGCTGGCGCGCGGGCTCCAGGGCACGCACCACCGAGACGGCACCGGCACCGACGGCGGCGAGCCGCCGCTCCAGCCGGTCGATCGCGGCCGCGGTCTCGGCGTCGCTGCCGCCCTGGAACTCGGTGATCAGGACGCAGTCGGGCTGGCCGTCGATGAACCGCTCGACCAGCCGCGCGTAGGCCGGAACCTCGCGGCACAAGGTCAGTCCCAGCCGGTCGAGCAGCTCGATCGCCGACGGACCGACCTCGAGGATCTCCGGCACCGCCGCCAGCGCGCGGTAGAGGCTGGCGAAGTGGACCACCGCCAGGGCGGTCCGCCGCGGCACCGGCACCAGGTTGAGCGTCACGTCGGTGATCACCGCCAGGGTGCCCTCGGAGCCGCACACCAGCCGCGCCAGGTTGAACCTCGGATCCGGCGGCCAGCGGTAGGCGGCGGCGCCCTCGACCAGACGGTCGAGGTTGTAGCCACCGCAGCGGCGCCAGTGGCGGGGAGTGGCCTGCCGGATCGCCCGCCGGCAGCCGTCGTCGCCGGCCAGGGCGGCGAGCTCGCGGTAGATCGCGCCTTCGCGCCCGGGCCGGCCGCCGCGCGCCGCCGCCTCGCCGGGGTCGAGAGGGACGAACCGCACCGCCGTGCCGTCGCTCAGCAGCACGCCCATCTCCTCGACGTGGTCGGCGGTCATGCCGTACAGGATCGAGTGGGCGCCGGTCGAGTTGTTGGCCACGATGCCGCCCAGCGCCGCGCGGTCGCTCGACGCCGGGTCGGGCCCGAACTGCAGGCCGTAGGCGCCGAGCACGCGGTTGAGCTCGTCGAGCACCACCCCCGGCTCGACCGTCACCCGCCGCTCCTCCGGCCTCACCTCCAGCACCCGGTCGAGATGGCGCGTAAAGTCGATCACCAGCGCCTCGTTGACCGCCTGGCCGGCGAGGCTCGAGCCGGCGGCGCGCGGCAGCAGCGGCACACCGTGCTCAGCCGCCACCTCCAACGCCGCCTGCACGTCGCCCACCGAGCGCGGGATCAGGACGGCGTGCGGCATCACCTGGTAGATGCTGGCGTCGGTGCTGTACAGCACGCGGCTGGCGAGATCGCGCCGCAGCTCGCCGTCGATGCGCGGCTCGAGGGCCGCCAGGGCGTCGGCGAGGGCGGCCGGCGCGGTCATCCCCTACAGCACCCGCGCCAGCGCCGCCAGCAGCCGGGCCACGACGTCGGGCCGGCTGTTGGTGCCCATCAGCCCGATCCGCCACACCTTGCCCGCCAGCTCGCCGAGGCCTCCGCCGATCTCGATGTCGTGCTCGGCGAGCAGACGGGCCGGCACCTGCTTGGGGTCCAACCCGTCCGGCACTCGCACGGTGGTCAGCGTCGGCAGCCGGTGCTCCGCCGCTACCCAGCAGTCGAGCCCGAGCTCGGACAGGCCGGCCCACAGCCGTTCGGCGTTGTCACGGTGGCGCCGCCAACGCGCTTCCAGCCCCTCCTCGGCAACCAGCCGCAGCGCCTCGCGCAGCCCGTAGTTCATGCTGATCGGCGCGGTGTGGTGGTAGCTGCGACCGCCTCCCCAGTAGCCGGCGAGCAGGCTCAGGTCGAGATACCAGCTGCCGACCGGAGCGGTACGGCGCTCGAGCCGCTCGACGGCGCGCGGGCCGAAGCTCAGCGGTGCCAGGCCGGGCGGGCAGCCCAGGCACTTCTGGGTACCGCTGTAGGCCGCGTCGATGCCGTCGGCGTCGAGCGCGAGCGGCACGCCGCCGAGGCTGGTGACGGTGTCGGCGAGCAGCAGGCAGTCGCGCTCGCGACAGGCGGCGGCGAGCCCGGCGAGCGGCTGGCAGGCGCCGGTCGAGGTCTCGGCGTGCACCAGCGCCAGCAGCGCCGGCCGGTGCTCGTCGAGCGCCGCCACCAGCTCGTCGAGCTCGAACACCTCGCCCCACGGCCGCTCGACCGTCGCCACCCGGGCGCCGTAGCGCCGCGCCATCTCGGCCTGGCGGAGGCTGAAGTAGCCGTTCTGCGCCACCAGCACCCCGTCGCCCGGCTCCACCAGGTTGGCGATCGCCGCCTCCATGCCTGCGGTGCCGGTACCGCTGATCGGCACGGTGAGCGGGTTGTCGGTCTGCCAGGCGTAGCGCAGCAGCTCCTGGATCTCGTCCATCAGGGCGAGAAAGTACGGATCCAGGTGACCCACCAGCGGCCGGGCGAGGGCGGCGAGGACGCGCGGATCGGCGTTCGACGGCCCGGGGCCGAGCAGCAGCCGGCGCGGCGGCTCGAGCGGGCCGGGACGCAGCCGGTGGCGGTCGTCGACGGGCATCGCGCCCGGTCAAGATACCGCATGCCGGCTTCCCGAGGTGCTATCTTGCGGCCCGGTTGGAGGACCGCCGTTGGATTTCTCCGTCTCTGAGCGCACCCAGACCGCGATCGAGATGATCCGGGAGTTCCTCGTCGAGGAGGTCCTGCCGCTCGAGTTCCGGTTTCTGCAGGCACCGTTCGCCGAGCTCGTGCCGGCGCTCGAGGAGAAGCGGCAGAAGGTCCGCCAGATGGGGCTGTGGGCGCCCCAGCACCCGGCGGCGCTGGGCGGCATGGGGCTCGGGCTGGTCGACTTCGCGCTGGTGTCGGAGGCGCTCGGCGTCACACCGCTGGGCCACTACGTGTTCGGCGCCCAGGCGCCCGACGCCGGCAACATCGAGATCCTCCACCGCCACGGCAGCGCCGAGCAGCAGGAGCGCTGGCTCGGCCCGCTGGTAGCCGGCGAGCTGCGCTCCTGCTTCTCGATGACCGAGCCGGAGATGCCGGGCTCGAACCCGGTGATGCTCGAGACGAGCGCGGTCACCGACGGCGGCGAGTGGGTCATCAACGGCCAGAAGTGGTACACGACCGCCGCCGACGGCGCGGCGCTGGCGGTGGTGATGGCGGTGACCGAGCCCGAGGCCGAGCCCCACCGTCGAGCCTCGATGATCCTCGTACCGACCGACACCCCGGGCTTCGAGCGGGTGCGCAACCTGAGGGTGATGGGCGACGTCGGCGACGGCTTCTTCAGCCACTCCGAGATCCTCTACCGCGACTGCCGGGTGCCGCTCGCCAACCTGCTCGGCGGCCGCGGCGACGGCTTCGTCATCGCCCAGGAGCGACTGGGTCCGGGCCGGATCCACCACTGCATGCGGTGGCTGGGGATCTGCCGCCGGGCGCTCGATCTGGCCTGTGCCCGCGCCGCCGACCGCACCGTGGCGCCCGGCCGCAAGCTGGCTGACAAGGAGATCGTCCAGGCCTGGCTGGCCGAGTCGAGCGCCGCCGTCGAGGCGGCACGCGCCCTCACCCTGCAGACCGCCTGGCAGATCGAGCAGAGCGGCTGGAAGGAGTGCCGCGAGGCGGTCTCGATGATCAAGTTCCACGTCGCCGGGGTGCTGCAGGAGGTGCTGGACCGGGCGCTGCAGATCCACGGCGGCCTGGGTATGACCGACGACACGGTGCTGGCGTTCCTCTTCCGCCACGAGCGCGCGGCCCGCATCTACGACGGGCCCGACGAGGTCCACAAGCTGGCGGTGGCGCGCCGTCTGCTGCGCCGCTACCGCCACCACGACTGAGCGTCGGCCGGCGCCGCCGGGTGACTCGGACCGCTGGCATGCGGCTTGCGAAATAAGGCGTCTCGTGGGTGAGATCTGCCCGTTGCCGGTTCGTCGGCGCCAAACTGGCGCCCGTCCCCGCCCCACCGTGGCCGGCGGGCGCGGCCGGCGCTGGCGCGCGGTGCTGGCGTGGGCGGCGGCGGCGGTGGTGCCGCTGGCCCCGGCGCTAGCCGAGCGGGCCGACCTGCTCAGGGCGCACGGCATCCGGCCGCTGCCGGCGGCGCAGCCGGCGCCCGGTTTCAGCCTGCCGGCGCTGCGGGGCGGCGAGCGCTCGCTGGCCGACTTTCGCGGCGACTGGGTGGTGCTCACCTTCTTCGCCACCTGGTGCGGGCCGTGCCGGCACGAGATGCCGACCCTCGAGCAGCTCCACCGCGCCGGCGCCGACACCGGCGTGCAGGTCGTCGCGGTGTCGGTCGACTCGCGGCGCGATCCCGTGTCGCCGTTCGTCCAGCAGCTCGGGCTCAGCTTCCCGGTGCTGTGGGACCACGACGGCACGGTCGGCCGCACCTACCGCGCCACGAGCATCCCGGTGAGCTACCTGATCGACCGCCAGGGGCACGCCGCGGGCGTCGCCGTCGGGTCGCGCGACTGGTCGCGCTCGCTGGAGCTGTTCGCGGCGCTGGACGGCACCCCGTCCGCCGCCGCGCCCACCGCCGCCGGCGCGCCGCCCCTCGAGCTGCCCGCGTCGCCGCCGCCGACCGCCGACTGGTCGTTGCCCGACGGCCCGCAGCGGCCGGGTAAGCCGTTCACCCTGGAGGTGCGGCTCGGCCGGCCGGGCACGCTCGATGAGTCCCTGCTCCAGCCGCCGGTGCTCGAGTTGCCGGAGGGCGTGCGCCAGCAGACGGTCACCGCCGCCAGCAGCAGCGCCGCGGGCGGCCGCTCGGTCGTCTACCGGATCGAGCTGGTGGCCGATCGGCCCGGCCGTTACGCGCTCGACCCGATCGAGCTGCGCTACAGCAGCCCGGGTGGTGGTCCGCAGTCGACGCTGGTCGAGGGGCCGAGGGTGGAGGTCGCGCCGGCGGGCGCCGGCGCTCGGCCGTGGGTGGCCGGTGCGGTGGCGGTAGCGCTCGCCGGCGGCGCGCTGTGGTGGCGCCACCGGCGGCGGGCGCCGGCCGGTGCCCTCTCGCCGGAGGCGCGGCACGCCGAGCTCGAGCGGCAGCTGGCGGTGGCTCGCGGCCAGCGGCTCGCCGGTGAGCCGGCGGCCGCCTTCGAGAGCCTGGCCGAGCTCGCCCGCGAGCTCGAGAGCGAGCAGGAGCGGCACGACCTCGAGCGCCAGCGCGAAGCGGTGCGGTTCGGCGGCGCGGTGCCGTCGTCCGGTCAGCTCGAAGCCGTCGAGCGGCGGCTGGCCCGCGCGCTCGCCCGGCACAAACCCGATCCCGACCGCGAGCTGCGCCGGCGCCTCCGGTTGGCAGGCAAGCAACCCGTCATCAGCAAGGAGACCCCCGGATGACCGTGATCGCCGAAGAGCTGACCGCCGAGATCGAGGCCCAGGCCGCGGTGCTCGACAAGCTGCGCCAGGAAGTGGCCAAAGTGATCGTCGGCCAGGCCTACATGGTGGACCGCCTGCTGACGGCGCTGATCGCCGACGGCCACATCCTGATCGAGGGCATCCCGGGCCTGGCCAAGACGACCGCCGTCAAGACCGTGTCGCAGGCCATCGCCACCAGCTTCTCCCGCCTGCAGTTCACTCCCGACCTGCTGCCGGCCGACCTCATCGGCACCGAGATCTACCGCCCGCAGCACACCGACTTCGTGGTCAAGAAGGGGCCGCTGTTCTCCAACCTGGTGCTGGCCGACGAGATCAACCGCGCTCCCGCCAAGGTGCAGAGCGCGCTGCTCGAGGCGATGCAGGAGCGCCAGGTGACCCTCGGCGACACCACCTATCCGCTGCCCGACCCGTTCCTGGTGCTCGCCACCCAGAACCCGATCGAGCAGGAGGGCACCTACCCGCTGCCCGAGGCGCAGATCGACCGCTTCATGCTCAAGCTCAAGGTCGGCTACCCCGACAAGCAGGAGGAGAAGGAGATCATGCGGCGGATGGCCGGCCGCCACCGCCCGACGGTGGAGCCGGTGGTGTCGCCCGACGACATCCGCCGCATGCGCGAGCTGGCCGACCGCATCTATCTCGACCCCAAGGTCGAGGACTACATCGTCGACGTGGTGTTCGCCACCCGCGAGCCGTCGCTCCACAAGCTGGAGCGGCTCGACAACCTGATCGAGTACGGCGCCTCGCCGCGCGCCTCGATCTACCTCGCCCAGGTCGCTCGGGTGCACGCGCTGATGAGCGGCCGCGGCTACGTCACGCCGCAGGACATCAAGACCATCGGCCCCGACGTGCTGCGCCACCGCATCCTGGTGTCGTACGAGGCGGAGGCGCAGGACCTGACCTCGGACGACCTGATCCGCGACATCTTCAACACCGTGGACGTGCCCTGAGCCCCGCTTTCCGAGCGTCATGGCACCCGTGACCCCGCAGCCCGCCGGCAGCTCGGCCGAACCGTCGGCCGAGGTCCTGCCGCCCGAGCTGTTCCAGAAGATCAAGTCGATCCAGATCCGCACCCAGCGGACGGTCAACGACGTCTTCGCCGGCGAGTACGAGAGCGCTTTCAAGGGGCGCGGCATGGAGTTCGAGGAGGTTCGCGACTACCAGCCGGGCGACGACATCCGCCACATCGACTGGAACGTCACCGCCCGCATGGGCTCGCCGTTCGTCAAGATCCACCGCGAGGAGCGTCAGCTGACGGTGATGCTGCTGGTCGACGTCAGCTCGTCCGGCGCTTTCGGCAGCGGCGGCAAGCAGAAGAACGAGGTGGCCGCCGAGGTGGCGGCGCTGCTCGCCTACACCGCCATCAAGAGCAACGACCGCGTCGGCCTGATCATCTTCTCCGACCGGATCGAGCACTTCATCCCGCCCAAGAAGGGCCGGGCGCACGTCTGGCGCGTGATCCGCGACATCCTCACCTTCCGCGTGCCCCACCGCCGCACCGATCTGGGCGGCGCTCTCGACTACCTGAGCCGGGTGATCCCCCGCCGCGCCGTGCTGTTCCTGGTCTCGGATTTTCTCGACAGCGGCTTCGAGGAGCGGCTGCGCATCGCCGCCCGCCGCCACGACCTGACCGCCATCACGGTCAGCGACCGGCGCGAGGAGGAGCTGCCGCCGATCGGGCTGATCGAGCTCGAGGACGCCGAGACCGGCCGCACCGTGATCGTCGACACCTTCGACCGCGACCTGGTGGACGGCTTCCGCGTGCTCACCTCGGACGAGCGGCGCTCGCGCCGCGAGCTGTTCCGCGCCGCCGGCGCCGGCGAGGTGCGGCTGCGCGCCGACTCCGACGACTACGTCGAGGCGCTGGTGCGCTACTTCCACGCCCGCGAGAGGAGGCGATGAGCCAGCCGCCCGAGCTCCGCCGGCCGCCGACCGCCGACCCGCCCCGTCCCGGCCGAGGGCTGCTGACCGCGCTGGTGGCCGCCACCCTGCTGCTGGTCGCCGGCCTCGGCGCGCTCGTCTGGCTGCGGCCACCGGGAGGCGCGGCAGCCGGCGCCGAGGCGCTCGAGCGCCGGCGCGAGGTGGCCGCCAAGCTGCAGGCCGCCGGCCTGCTCGACGAGTCGGCGCGGCTGTGGGCCGGCTACCTGGAGGACGGCGGCGGCGCGGGCGAGGCGCGCGCCCGCATCGCCTACAGCGTGGGCGGCAGCTTCCTCGAGGCCGGCCGCTGCGAGCCGGCGCTGCGCTGGTTCTACGAGGCCGAGAGCCTGGGCGCCGGTTCGCTGGGCGACGAGCTGAGCGCCAAGATCGTGCACTGCCTCGAGCGGCTGGGCCGCCACCACGCCGCCGAGGCGGCGATGGGCTCACGCGTCGCCCTGGCGCCGGCGGCCGGCGGCGGCGAGGACGATCCGCTGGTGGCCCGCATCGGCGCCGACGAGATCCGCCGCTCCCAGCTGGTGCAGGCGCTCGACCGGCTGGGCGAGCGCGGCGCCGCCGGTGCGCTGGGCGACCCCGAGCGCGGCGGCGAGCTGCTGCGACGCTACGTCGCCGAAGAGCTGCTGTGGCGCAAGGCGCGCAAGCTCGAGCTCGACGACGACCCGGAGGTGCGCGAGCAGCACGCCGCGGCGCTCAAGCAGCTGGCGGTGGCGGCGCTGGTCGAGCGCGAGCTGATCAGCGGCATGAGCGTCGACGAGGCCGATCTGCGCACCTTCTTCGAGGCCAACCGCGAGCGCTACGCCGAGCAGGCGGGCGACGGCCAGCAGCCCGGCTTCGAGCGGCTGCGGCCGCTGGTCGAGCGCGACTACCGCCTGATGAAGCTCGAAGCCGGCTACCAGCAGATGATCGAATCCGAGCTCGCCGCCGCCGGCGTCGAGCTGTACCCGGAGAACCTCGCCGGTGGCGGCTAGGTACCGCCTGCTGGCGCTGGCGCTCGCCGCCGCGGCGGCGGCCGGCTGCACCGCCGGGCCCGAGGCCTCGCTGCCGTCCGGCGACCAGCCGCCGGTCGAGGCGCGCACTGCGGTCGACCGCGCACGCGCCACCACCGGCGACGTCATCACCTACCGCGTGACGGTCGAGCACGACGAGGGGCTGGAGGTGGAGATCCCCGAGCCGGGGGCCGAGATCGCCGGCTTCCGCATCTTCGATCTCGGCAGCGAGCCGCCGGTCCGCCGCCGCGGCCGGGTGCGGCGCGAGCGCTGGTACAAGCTGCGCGCCGACCTGGTCGGCTCTTACGTGCTGCCGCCGGTGACCGTGTCGTACCGGCCGGCGGCGGCGGCCGAAGCCGGTGACGCCGGCTGGCAGGAGGTGACCACTTCGGCGCTGTTCGTGGAGGTGGAGTCGGTGCTGCCGGCGGACGGCGAGGTGGCCGACATCCGCGGGCTCAAGCCGCTCGAGCGGCCGCCCACCGCCGTGCCTTGGGCGTGGCTGGCCGCCGCCGCGGCGCTGCTGGCGGCGGCCGCGGGCCTGTTTGTCTACTACCGCCGGCGCCCGCGCCGGCAGGCGCCGCCGCAGCCGCCGCACGAGCTCGCCTTCCGCGCCCTCGCCGAGCTGCGCGAGATGGAGCTCGACGACCCGGCCGCCGTACGACGCTTCTACTTCCGGCTCTCCGAGGTGGTGCGCGGCTACCTGGAGGGCCGCTGGGGCCTCAACGCCACCGATCTGACCAGCGAGGAGATCCTGGCCGGCCTCGATCGGCTGCACGACCTGCCGCCCGCCGAGCGGCCCCGGCTGCGCGGCTTCCTGCTCGACACCGACCGGGTCAAGTTCGCCGACCACCGGCCCGCCGCCAACGAGATCGGCGACGCCTACGAGCGGGCGCTGGCGTTCGTAGAGGCCACCCGCCCGCAGGAGCTTCGGGAGGAAGCGGCGTGAAGCAGCTCCACTTCGCGGACCTCGAGCTGCTGTGGATGCTGCTGCCGCTGTACCTGGTGTGGGCGGCGGGCTGGTGGCTGCTGGCGCGCCGGCGGAGCGGCGTCGTGCGCTTCTCCTCGACCCGCACGCTCGAGCGCCTGCGCCCCTCGCGGCGGCTGCTCGCGCGGCGCGCGGTGCAGGGGCTGCGCCTGGTGACCGTGGCGCTGCTGATCCTCGGCATGGCGCGGCCGCAGACCGGCCGGCGGCAGACCGAGGTACGCACCGAGGGCATCGACATCATCCTGGTGCTCGACACCTCCGGCAGCATGCAGGCGCTCGACCTCGACGCCGACCGGGCGGTCAACCGGCGCCGCAACCGGCTCGAGGTGTCGCGCGCCGTGGTCGAGCGGTTCGTGCAGAAGCGGCCCAACGACCAGATCGGCATGGTGGTGTTCGGCAGCCAGGCCTACACCCAGTGCCCGCTGACCCTCGATCACGGCGTGGTGGCCGCCTTCCTGGAGCGGGTCGAGATCGGCATGGCGGGAGACCAGGGCACCGCCATCGGGTCGGCGCTGGGCACCGCGATCAAGCGGCTGCGCGAGTCCGAGGCCGAGTCGAAGGTGATCATCCTGCTGACCGACGGCCGCAACAACGCCGGCGCCCTGACGCCGCGCAAGGCGGCCGAGATCGCCCGCACCTTCGACGTCAAGATCTACGCCATCGGCGTCGGCACGCGCGGCAAGGCACCGTTCATCGTGGACTCGCTGTTCGGCAAGCGGGTGATCTACGAGGACGTCGAGATCGACGAGCCGATGCTGCAGGAGATCGCGGCCGAGACCGGCGGCGCTTACTTCCGGGCGGAGGACGGCGAGGCGCTGGCGGCGATCTACGACGAGATCGACCGGATGGAGAAGACCGAGGTCACCACCGAGAGCCACATGGAGTACGACGAGCGCTTCCGGATGCTGGCGCTGCCGGCGCTCGGCCTGCTGCTGCTCGAGACTCTGCTGCTCGGCACCCGTCTGCGCAAGCTGCCATGAGCTCCCGCCGACCGCAGCTCCCCCTCCGCCTCGGCCGGCTGGCGCCGCTGGCCGCGGCCGTGCTGCTCGCCGGCTGCGACCAGGTGAGGATCGGCAGTCCGCGCAGCCTCTGGCTGCTGTGGCTGGCGCCGGCGCTGGCGGTGTTCTTCGCCTACTCATTCGCCAGCCGCGCCCGCCTGCTGCGACGCTTCGCCACCCCGGCCATGCTGGCGCGGCTCACCTCCGGCGTAAGCCGGCCACGGCAGCTCGTCAAGGCGGCGCTCGTGGTGCTGGCGGTGCTGGCCACCGCGCTCGCCCTGGCCGAGCTCAAGTACGGCTTCACCTGGGAGGAGGTGCAGCGGCGCGGCGTCGACATCGTCATCGCTCTCGACGTCTCCGACAGCATGCTGGTCGAGGACGCCGAGAGCGGCGGCCGGCTGAGCCGGCTCGAGCGGGCCAAGCGCGAGATCGCCGACTTGCTGCGGCTGGTCGAAGGCGACCGCATCGGCCTGGTTGCGTTCGCCGGCAGCGCCTTCCTGGAGTGCCCGCTGACCCTCGACTACGGCGCCGCCCAGCTGTTCCTGTCGGCCATCGACACCGACCTCATCCCGGTCAAGGGCACCGCGCTCGGCGAGGCGATCCGCACGGCGGTGGCGGCGTTCGAGGGCGGCACCCACGACTCGCGCGCGATCATCCTGATCACCGACGGCGAGGACCACGTCGGCGACGCGCTCGACGCCGCCGAGCAGGCCAAGCTGGCGGGAGTGCGGATTTTCGCCATCGGCATCGGGCGCGACGAGGGTGCCCCCATTCCGGCCGCCGGCGGCGGCTTCCGGCGCGACCGCCGCGGCGAGATCATCCTCAGCCGGCTGGACGAGGCGACCCTGCAGCGGATCGCGCTCACCACCGGCGGACGGTACGTGCGCTCGGTCACCGGCGACGTCGACCTGGAGCAGATCTACGCCCAGGGGATCAAGGCGACGCTCGTGGACCGCGAGCTCGAATCGCAGCGCCGGCAGCGCTGGAAGGACCGCTTCCAGTGGCTGCTGGCGGTCGCGCTGGTCGCCCTCATGCTCGAGCCGCTGGTCGGCGAGCGCCGCCGGCGGGCGGAGTCCGCCGCCGCCGGGCTGCGTGCCGGCACCGCCGCCGGCGCCGCGGTCCTGGCGGCCGCACTGGCGCTCGCCGGCGCGGTACCGGCCGGCGCCGGGCAGACCGGCGAGCCGCCGCCGGCCGAGCAGGCCGCGCCGGCGGTGTCCGGCGGCGACCTCGACGACCCGTGGAACGCCTACCAGGCGGGCGCCTACGACCGGGCGCTTCAGGGCTTCATCGAGCGCCAGGTGGAGAACCCCGAGGAGCCGGTGCTGGCGCTGGCGGTGGGCAGCAGCCGCTACCAGCTCAACGACTTCGCCGCCGCCGACAAGGAGTTCGCCCGCGCCGCCCTGGCAGCCGACCCCGGCACCCGCCAGCGAGCCCTCTACAACCTGGGCAACTCCGCCTACCGCCAGGGCCGGCTGGAGGAGGCCGTCGAGCTGTACAAGGCGGCGCTCGAGGTCGACCCGGACGACGAGGACGCCAAGTTCAACCTCGAGTTCGTGCGCGAGGAGATCCGGCGCCGGCTCGAGCAGGCCCGCCAGCGCGAGCAACAGCAGCAGGGCCAGCAGGACGGCCAGAACCAGCAGGAGACCGAAGGCGACGGCGGACAGCAGCCACAGGACCAGGAGGGACAGGAGCAGGAGCCGCAGGACGGGCAGCAGCAGGGAGAGCAGGACACCGAACGGCAGCAGCAGCCGGGCGGGGCCGACAGCGACGGCGACGGCCTGCCCGACGCCACCGAGCGCCAGGGCGCCAACCCGACGGACCCCGCCGACCCCGACAGCGACGGCGACTCGCTGCCGGACGGTGCCGAGGACAGCAACCGCAACGGGCGGGTCGACGCCGGCGAGACCGACCCCAACCGTGCCGACAGCGACGGCGACGGGGTACCGGACGCCGCCGATCCCGACACGCCCGCCGGCACGGTGGCGGCCGCACAGGCCGAGGGCGACCCGGGCGGGCTGACGCCCGAGGAGGCCGAGCGGTACCTGCAGGCGCTGGAAGACGGCCGGCCGCAGCAGCGGCGGCCGGGTGATCGGCGGGCGACGCGCCCGCGCAAGGACTGGTGACGGTGCTCGCCGGACGCAGGCTCTCGCCCCTGGTGACCGCCGCGCTGCTGGCCGGGGCGTGGCTCGTCGGCCGGCCGGCGGCCGCCCAGTCGATCCAAGCCGAGATCGACCGCACCGAGGCCACCGTCGAGGACCAGCTCCGGCTGACCCTCACCGTGATCGGCTCACAGAGCGCCCAGCCGGTGCTGCCACCGCTGCCGGAGTTCGAGGTGATCGCCGCCGGCACCAGCAAGCAGTGGAGCTTCAGCAACGGCCGCGCCAGCTCGCGCGTCGCCTACACCTACCTGCTGCTGCCGCGTAGCGAGGGCGAGTTCGAGATCGGCGCCGCCACCGTCGAGATCGACGATCAGCTCCACTCGAGCCGCCCCATCCGGGTGCGCATCGTGGCGACATCGGCCGAGCCGCGGCAGAGCCGCGACCTGTTCCTCACCGCCAGCCTGTCGACCTCTTCGCCCTTCGTCGGCCAGCAGGTGCTGTTCACCTGGCGGCTGTACCGCCGGCTGCGGATCGCCGACGCGCGGCTCGATCCGTTCGAGTTCGAAGGCTTCCTGGTGGAGGATCTCGGCGACGTTCGCGAGTTCGAGACCACGGTGAACGGCCAGACCTTCCTGGTGAGCGAGATCCGCAAGGCGCTGTTCCCGCAGGAGACCGGCACCCTCACCATCCCGCCGACACGGCTGAGCTGCCAGGTGGTGGTCGGGCGCCAGCAGTCCGGTCGCGGGGCGTTCGACGACCTCTTCGGCCGCCCGGCCACCGCCACCCGGGTGCTGCGCAGCGATCCGCTCGCGGTCGAGGTGCGCCCGTTGCCCCAGCCACCACCCGGCTTCAGCGGCCTGGTCGGTAGCTTCGAGCTGGCCAGCTCGGTCAGTCAGGACCGGCTGCGCGCCGGCGAGTCCACCACCCTGGTGGTCGAGGTCTCGGGCCGCGGCAACGTGCAGATGATCCCCGAGCCACGGCTGCCCGAGATGCCGGCGTTCAAGGTCTACGACGACAAGCCCGGCGCCGACATCGTGCGCGGCAGCTCGGGGATGTCCGGCTCGCGCAGCTTCCGCAAGGCGCTGGTTGCGCAGCGCCCCGGCGAACACGCCGTGCCGCCGCTCGAGCTGGTGTACTTCGATCCCGAGGCCGAGAGCTACCGCACCGCGCGTTCGGCCGAGATCCCTCTCGCCGTCGAGGCCGCCGAGGGGCAGGAGGAGCTGCGCCTGACCGAAACCATCGCTCCGAGCACCGGCAAGGTCGCGGTGCGGATCCTGGCGGAGGACATCCTACCGCTGTACGGCGGTGTCGACGCCCTGACCCAGCCCGGCAGGCCCGAACGGCGCCGGCTGGCTCTCGGCCTGCTGACCCCGCCGCTCGCCTATCTCGGGCTGTGGGCGGCGGCGCGGCGCCGGCGCCGCTACCGCGAAGACCGGGCCCTCGCCCGCCGTCAGCGCGCCGCCGCCCGTGCCCGCCGGCGGCTCAAGAGGGTCGACGGCGGGGATGCCGAGGCCCTGTCGCGCTGCCTGCGCGAGTTCGTCGGCGACAAGCTGGGTCTCGAGGGAGTCGCGCTGACGCCGCCGGAAGTGCGCAACCACCTGGCCCGCCACGGTGTCGACGAGGCCGCAGTGGCGTCGGCGGGTCGGCTGCTCGACCGGCTGGAAGCCGCCCAGTACGGCGCCGGCGGCAAGACGCCCGACGGCCTGAGCGGCGAGGTCGCCGACCTGATCCGGCAACTGGACCGCCAGCTGTGAGACCCCTCGTGCTCCTGCTAGCGGCGCTGGCGCCGGCGGCCGCTGCCGCCGCGGCGCCCGCCGGCGGGCTTCTGGACCGCCAGCCGGCCGAGCTGTGGCTCGAGGCCAAGAGCGCTTACGAGGCCGGCGAGTACGGCCGCGCGGTAGAGCTCTACGGCCGGCTGGAAGAGGCCGGTCTCGACGGTGGCAGGCTGCACTACAACCTGGGCAACGCCCACCTGCGCAGCGGCGAGCTGGGCCGGGCGATCGCCTCCTACCTGCGCAGCCGGGCGCGCATGCCGCGCGACGAAGACCTCGCGGCCAACCTCGACTTCGCCCGCCGCAGCGTCAAGGACGCCATAGCGCCCCCGGAGCCATCGCCGCTGGTGGCGACGCTGCTGTTCTGGCACTTCTCCATGAGCAGCAGCGAGCTCGCCTGGCTGGCCGGGCTCATCAACCTGCTGCTCTGGTCCGCCCTGGCGCTGCGTCTCTACCGGCCGGCAGCGAGCGGCGCCACCGGCGCCGCCTGGGTGCTGGCCGTGCTGCTGCTGGTGGTCGGGGGCTCGCTGGCCTGGCGGCTGATCCGGCCCACCCGCATCGCCGTGGTGCTGCCGCCGGAGGTACCGGCCTATACCGCGCCGGACACCGACTCGGTGGTGCGGTTCAAGCTCCACGCCGGCAGCGAGCTGAGGCTCCGGTCGCGCCGCGACGGTTGGCTGCGGATCGCCCTGCCCGGCGGCGAGCAGGGCTGGATCGAAAGCGACTGGGCCGAGGTCGTCGAGCGCTGAGCTACGGCTGCTCCGGTTCGCCCCGCCGCTCGCCCTGTTCGGCGAGCTCGCGCCGCAGACGCTCGACCTCGGCACGCAGCGTCTCCCGTTCGGCGGCGTGCTCGGCCAGCTCGGCCCGCAGCCGCTCGAGCTCCGGCGCCAGCTCGCGGCGCAGCTTCTCCAGCTCGGGCGCCAGCTCCTGCTTGAGCCGCTCGAGCTCGGGACGCAGCTCCTGGCGCAGACGGTCGAGCTCGGGCGCCAACTCGCCGCGCAGCCGCTCGAGCTCGGGGCGCAGCTCCTGGCGGAGCTCGCGCTGGAGCCGCTCGATCTCCGGACGCAGGTCACGGCGCAGCTTCTCCAGCTCGGGAGCGAGCTCGCGGCGCAGCTCGTCGAGCCGCAGCCGCTCCTCGGCCGTCAGCTGCCCGTCGGCAGCTAGCCGCTCGATCTCCGGACGCAGCTCGCGCAGCGCCTCCTCGACCGCCCGTTGCGCCTCCTCCTGAGCCGCTGCGATCTCGCGGCTGAACTGCTGGCTGGTCCGCAGCATCTCGGCCGCCAGGGCCTGCTGACGCTCGCGCACCTGCCGGACAAGCTCCGAGCCGTCGACCGCCGCGCCGGCCAGGCGAGCCGATTCGGCGGCCAGCCGGGCCGACTCTTCCGCCAGCCGGGCCGACAGCTCCCGCAGCCGCTCGTTGTCCACGGCCACCGGCGCCAGTACCGGCAGCTCGACGCCCACCAGCGGTCCGGCAGCCAGCTCCGGCGGGATCCCCGGCGCGACCGCCATTCCCGGAAGGACACCGCCGAACACGCCCGGCTCGATCGCGATGTCGAGCGGACCGATGCGGGGCGCCGTCGCCAGCCCGACCGGACCCGGAGCCGGCACGGCCAGCGCCGGCAGCGGTGGCGCCGGTGCGGCCGGAGAGCCCGGCGCCCCGGGAGCGCTCGGTCGCAGCGGGGCGATCCTGGGAAGCAGGGGTGCGGCGGGAGCTCCCGGCGGGACGACCGGGGCGGCTGCAGCCGGAGCCTCGGGAGCCGGCGCAGCGGCCGGCGGCGCCGGTGGCGCCGGAACCGTCCCCCGGCTCTCGCCGGCGGCGGAGACGCGGGGTGCCCACAGCACCAGGCCGGCCAGCACGGCGACTCCCACGGCCGCCAGCCAGCGCCGCGCGGCACCGCCGCCGGCCGGCCGCTCGGCACTCAACAGTCGCGTCACCCGCGTCTCGAGCGACGAGCCGCCACCGGCCATCGCGGCCGAGGCCGCCAGCGGCGTCCTGCCCCACCCGGCCACCCTGGTGAGGGTCCGTGCCAGCGTCAGCGGCCGGCCGGTGGCCGCCGCCGCCCAGTCGTCCGAGCGCAGCTCGGCGAGCTGGCGCAGACGGCGCGCCGCGAGCCAGACCAGGGGGTGGAAGAAGAACACCACGCCCAGCACCCGGCCGGCCAGCAACCACAGGGGGTCGCGGCGGAGGATGTGCGCCAGCTCGTGCGCCACCACGCTCTCCTGCTCGTCGGGCTCCAGCTCGCGCAACAGGCGGGACGGCAGGCAGATCTCGCGGCGCACCGCGAACGGCAGCTCGATCTGCTCGCTGGCGCTGAGCGTCACCGGACGGCGGCGGCCCGCCCTGGCCAGCAGGGCGTCGAGCAGTCGGCGCAGTCGCCCGGCACGCAGCAGCCGGCGGCCGGCCAGCCGGCGGCGCAGCGCGAGCCAGCTCACAGCCAGCCGCGCGAGCAGCAGCGCGGCGCCCGCCAGCCACACACCTACCAGCCAGCCGGCTGGCCGCCAGTCGAGCTCCGCCCCGTTCGGCCTGCCGACGGCCAGCGGCGCGGTCGCGGTGGGCGCCGGCAGCGGCATCTCGAACACCACCCGCTCGGCGTTGGCCCGCCCCCGCCGCGCAGCGCTGCCGGCCGGAGGGCTGCCCCCCGCGGTGCCAGCTGCTTGGACACGGGCCGCCTGGGCACTGGCGACTTCGACGTCGCCGGCCGGCAGCGCCGGAACGCCGGCGAGCGCCAGCGCGAGAGCCGAGCTGGCCAGGGCGCCGACCAGGCCGATCTTCCAGGCCGCCTCCTCCAGGTCGGGCCGGCGCCGCAGACCGCAGGCGCTCGCCACTGCCACTACCGCCAGCAGAACGGCGGCGTGCAGCGCATAGGTCATCAGCCAGGACACCACGGCGGTCGATAACGAGGCTCCGTCGAAGCTCATGATGCGTCCTCCTCGAGTTCCCTTTCGGCGATCAGGCGGCGCAGCCGCTCCAGCTCGGCGGGCCGGATGTCGTGCTCGGATAGCAGGTGGCTGACCACGGCCAGCGGGTCGCCGGCGAACAGCCGGTCGGTGAGCCGCCCGACCATCGAGCGTCGTACCTGGCGCTCGCTGACCAGCGGCCGGTAGACGAAACGCCGGCCCTCGACCCGGTGGGCCACGATCTCGCGCGCTTCCATCTTGGTGAGCATCGTCGCCACCGTGGTCGGGGCCAGCGAGCGCTCCGGCTGCAGCGCCTCGTGGACCTCGCGTACCGTCGCCTCGCCGCGCGGCCACAGCACCCCCAGAATCGCCAGCTGGAGATCGCCGAGCTGCTGCACCTTGTGGGTCATTGGCTGCCTCGCTTCCAGGTGGGTGTACGTGAAAACGACCTCGGTAGTTGCTCTGACGACCCAATTAGTACTACTTAGGTAGTTCAAAGTCAAGTAGCCTAGGATTCCGCCGTCCCGGGCACTGATCCCTTCCCCATCCATGTCCCCAGCTTCGCTTCCCTGGCTGCAGATCGGCCTGCTGGGCGTCGAGGCTGCCGCCATCGCCGCGGTGCTGCTCGGCCTGTTCCGGCTGCGCCGAGTCACCGGCCTGTCACCGCTCTACATCACCGTCGGCGCGCTGCAGCAGCTCCAGGTTCTGCTGGCGGTGTCGATCTACGTCGAGATCCGCTCGGGGCTGCTGATCAGTCCCGGCTCGGCGGTGCTGTTCCCGGCCTCGCTGTTCGTGATGCTGCTGGTCTACCTGCGTCACGACGCCAGCGAGGCGAGGCGGCTGGTCTACGGATTGGTGCTGGCCAACCTGGCGCTGGCCGGGCTGTCCTGGCTGGTCTCGCTCCACCTCGGCGCCGACGGCACGGTCAACTTCCTGGCGCTCCCCCGCGAGCTGTTCGTCCAAAACCTGCGCGTGCTGCTGGTCGGGACGTCGGTGCTCTTGGCCGACGTGATGCTGGTGATCGTCGCCTACGAGTTCTTCGCGCGGTGGCTCGGGCGATCGCTGTTCCTGACCGTGCTGGCGGCGATGCTGGGAGTGCTGGCGTTCGACACCGTCCTGTTCTCGCTCGGCGCCTTCTGGGGCCGCCCCGAGCTGAGCGCCATCCTGGTCTCGGGCCTGGTCGGAAAGTCGGCGATGGCGGTTCCGTATTCGCTGCTGCTGGCTCTCTACCTGCGCCGCTCAGACCGGCACGGCCGATCTCGGCGCGACTGGAGCCGGGCCGGAGAGCGGTTCGATCTGTTTCGCCATCTCTCCTACCGGCAGCGCTTCGAGGAGGCCCGTGAGCTGGCGCTGCGCGATCCCCTGACCGGACTGCACAACCGGCGCTACTTCGAGGAGCTGCTGCCGGTGACGCTCGAGCGCGCCGCCCGGTCGGGCAGCAGCGCAGGCTTGCTGGTGATCGACATCGACCGGTTCAAGAGCATCAACGATCAGCTCGGGCATCCGGCCGGCGACGCCGTGCTGCGCCACGTGGCGGGCGTGCTGCGCGGCGCCGTGCGCTCCGAGGACCTGGTCTGCCGCTACGGCGGCGACGAGCTCGTCGTGCTGCTGCCCGCCGTCGACCCGCCCGGCGCGGCGGCCATCGAGCAGCGCATCCGCGACCTGCTGGCCAGCTCACCGGCCCCGCCGGGCGGTATCGAGGTCACCCTGAGCATCGGCTGCGCTCTCTATCCGTCCGACGCCGCGACCGCCGAACAGCTTCTGGCGACGGCCGATGGCCGGCTGTACGCCGGCCGCCGGCAGCGCCGCCCGGGAGAACCCGCCGCGGTAGGCTAGGCCGCTGTCGCGCGGCGGTCCTGCCGCGCGCGGCCGGCGCGATGGAAACCTGGCTCGACAACCTGGCGGCGCTCGCGGGCGACGACCCGCGCCTCCAGGCCGTGGCGATCATCGCCGGCACCCTGGTGCTGGCCAAGCTGACCGACCTGGTGATGAGCCGCAGTCTGGCCGGCTGGGCCAGGCGCACGCGCACCGACCTGGACGACAGGTTCATCGCCCTCGTCCACCGGCCGATCTTCCTCAGCGTGCTGTTCTTCGGCCTGTGGCTGGCGAGCGGGCGGCTGGATCTGCCGGCCCGGCTCGCCGAGCTGATCCTGCGGGTGCTCAAGACCCTGGCGCTGCTGGTCTGGCTGATCTTCCTGCTGCGCTCGTCGAGCCTGCTGATCGACCTGCTCGAGCGGTTCGAGAGCCGTTCGCGCCTGATCGACCGGCGCACCCTGTCGCTGCTCGACAACCTGGCCAAGGTGCTCATAGTGGGAGGCGGGATCTACTTCCTGTTCCTCGCCTGGGGCATCGACGTCGGCGCCCTGCTGGTCACCGGCGGCGTGCTGGGGGTGGCCATCGGCTTCGCCGCCAAGGACACCCTCGCCAACCTGTTCGCCGGCATCTTCATCCTCGCCGACGCGCCGTACAAGGTGGGCGATTACATCGTGCTGGGCACCGGCGAGCGCGGCGAGGTGACGCAGGTCGGCCTGCGCAGCACCCGCCTGCTGACCCGCGACGACGTCGAGGTCACCGTGCCCAACGCGGTCATCGCCAACGCCAAGATCGTCAACGAAAGCGGCGGTCCCTGGCTCAAGGAGCGGGTGCGGGTGCAGGTCGGCGTTGCCTACGGCAGCGACGTGGACCGCGTGCGAGCGCTGCTGCTCGAGGTGGCGGCCGACAATCCGGCGGTCGAGCCCGACCCCGAGCCGCGCGTCAGGTTCCGCTCGTTCGGCGACTCGGGGCTGCAGTTCGAGCTGCTGACCTGGGTCAAGGAGCCGGTGCTGCGCGGCCGGGTGCTCGACGCACTCAACACCGCGGTGTACAAGAGCTTCAACGCCGCCGGCATCGAGATCCCCTACCCCAAGCGCGACGTCTACCTGCGCGGCGGCGAGACGGCGCCGGCCGACTCGGGCTAGAGGGAGATGGCCGGCGCGACAGAGCTGGCCATCGCGGTGCCGCGCGCCGGCGTGACGGTCTCGGCACTGCTCGATCGGCCGGCCGGCGCGCTGGCGCTGCTGGCTCTGGCGCACGGCGCCGGTGCCGGCATGCGCCATCCGTTTCTCGAGCGGCTGAGCGCCGCCCTGGCCGCCCGACGCATCGCGGTGCTGCGCTACCAGTTCCCCTACCTCGAGAGCGGCCGCCGGCGGCCCGACCCGACTGCGACCCTCGAGGCCACGGTACGCGCGGCGGTCGCCACCGCTTCCGAGCTGGCCTCCGATCTGCCGCTAGCCGCCGGCGGCAAGTCGATGGGCGGCCGGATGAGCTCGCGGGCGGCGGCCGGCGGCGGCCTCGAACCGGTTCGCGGCCTGGTGTTCTTCGGCTTCCCGCTCCACCCGGCCGGCCGGCCCGGCACGGCGCGCGCCGACCACCTCACGCGGGTGAGCCAGCCGATGCTGTGCCTGAGCGGCGACCGGGATCGGTTGGCCGAGTTGGAGCTGCTGCGCCCCGTCTGCCGTCGGCTCGGCGACCGCACGACGCTGCGGGTCGTCGCCGGCGCCGACCACGGCTTCCACGTCCTCAAGCGCTCGGGCCGCACCGACGACCAGGTGCTGGAGGAGCTGGCCGCCACGGCGGCCGACTGGATCCGCGGGCTGTAGACCGCCGCCGCTGCCGCCCTTCTCCCGTACAATCCGCGCCGTGACTGACCGCCCGCGCAAGAAGAGGCGCCGCCTGCCGGTGATCGGCTGGCGGGAGTGGCTGGCGCTGCCCGAGCTGGGCATCGACCGCATCAAGGCCAAGGTCGACACCGGCGCGCGCTCGTCGGCGCTGCACGCCGTCGACCTCGAGCCCCTGGTCCGCGACGGCAGCCCCTGGATCCGCTTCCGGGTGCACCCCGTGCAGCGCAGCAGCCGGCCCGAGATCACCTCCGAGGCGCCGCTGGCCGACGAACGGCTGGTGCGCTCGTCGAGCGGGCGCGCCAGCCTGCGGCCGGTCATCCGCACCGCGGTGACACTCGGCACCGCCAGCTGGCCGATCGAGATCACCCTGGTCAACCGCGACGTCATGGGCTTCCGGATGCTGCTGGGACGCTCGGCGGTACGCCGCCGCTTCCTGGTCGACAGCGGCCGCTCGTTTCTCGGCGACCGGCCGCGCCGGGCCGACACCCACAAGGAGAACCAACCATGAAGATCGGCATCCTGTCGCGCCGCAGCTCGCTCTACTCGACCCGCCGGCTCAAGGAGGCGGCGATCGAGCGCGAACACAAGGCGGAGGTGATCGACTACCTGCGCTGCTACATGAACATCACCTCACGCCAGCCACAGGTGCTCTACGGCGACCGCTCGCTCGACTACGACGCGGTGATCCCGCGCATCGGCGCCAGCTACACCTTCTACGGCACCGCGGTTGTGCGGCAGTTCGAGATGATGGGCGTATTCCCGGCCAACGAATCGCAGGCGATCAGCCGCTCGCGCGACAAGCTGCGCTCGCTGCAGCTGCTGTCGCGCGAGGGCATCGGGCTGCCGGTGACCGGCTTCGCCCACTCGACCAAGGACATCGACGGCCTGCTCGGCATCGTCGGCGGCGCGCCGCTGGTGATCAAGCTGCTCGAAGGCACCCAGGGGGTCGGCGTCGTGCTGGCCGAGACCCGCAAGGCGGCCGAGTCGGTGATCGGCGCCTTCCGCCAGCTCGACGCCAACATCCTCGTCCAGCAGTTCATCAAGGAGGCCGGCGGCGCCGACATCCGCGCCTTCGTGGTCGGCAAGCGGGTGGTGGCGGCGATGAAACGTCAGGCGGCACCCGGCGAGTTCCGCTCCAACCTGCACCGCGGCGGCACCGCCGAGAAGATCAAGCTCACCCCCGAGGAGCGCGCCACCGCGGTCGCCGCCGCGCGCACCCTGGGTCTCAAGGTGGCCGGCGTCGACATGCTGCGCTCGGAGCGGGGACCGATGGTGATCGAGGTCAACTCGTCGCCGGGGCTGGAAGGCATCGAGAAGTACACCGGCGTCAACGTCGCCGGCTCGATCATCGAGTTTCTCGAGAAGCACGCCCGGCGCGGCTCGACGCGGGACCGCATCCGTGGTTGAGCCGTTCGAGCTCGGTAGCAGGACGATCGAGGCCGGCAGCCGTGAGCTGCTCGAGCTGCCGGTGGCGAGGCTTCCCACCGGCAGCATGCTGGCGCTGCCGGTGACGGTGCTGCACGGCGTGCGCCCCGGACCGGTCGTGGGGCTGAGCGCCGCGCTCCACGGCGACGAGCTCAACGGCCTCGAGATCATTCGCCGCGTGCTGCTCAAGCTCGATCCGCTCGATCTCGCCGGCACGGTCGTCGCGGTGCCGATCGTCAACGTCTTCGGCTTCATCCACCAGACCCGCTACCTGCCCGACCGGCGCGATCTCAACCGCTCGTTTCCGGGCTCGCCCAAGGGCTCGCTCGCCTCCCGGCTGGCGCACCAGTTCCTCAACCAGGTGGTGGCGCGCTGCCAGTACGGGCTCGACTTCCACACCGGCTCGCGCCACCGCACCAACCTGGCCCAGATCCGCACCGACCTGCGAGACCCGGAGCTGCGGCGGCTGGCCGAGGCGTTCGCCGCGCCGCTGCGCTTCCGCGCCCCGACCATCCGCGGCTCGCTACGCGCCGAGGCCGGCAAGCTGGGCGTCAAGCTGCTGCTGTTCGAGGGCGGCGAGCCGATGCGCTTCAACCGGCGCGCCATCCGCAGCGGCGTGCGCGGCAGCCTGCGCGCGCTGGCCGCGCTCGGCCTCTGGCCGGGTGAGCCGCCGCCGATCGACGGCGAGGCCGTGGAGTTGGACAAGACCAGCTGGCTGCGCGCCGCCCGCAGCGGCGTCTTCTATCTCGACGTGGCGCTCGGCGAGCGCGTCGCGCGGCGCCAGATTGTCGGCATCGTCGCCGACCCCATCACCGGCTCCGAGCGCCCGATCCGCGCCCCCTGGCCGGGCGTCGTCGTCGGCCACACCAACAACCCGCTGGTCTACCGCGGCGACGCGGTGGTGCACCTGGGGCGGGTAACGGGCAGCGCGGCGCCGGAGCGGCGGTAGCCCCGGCAGGGGCGACCACCCGCCTTCGCGGCCTCCGCGTCGCTCCGCACGCGGCCCGTACCTACAGAGCCGCGAGCGCCCGGCCGATGTAGGCCATCATCTCGGCCGGCGGCACGGCATCGCCGTGCTCGCGCTCGAGCCGCGGCCGCTCGTGCTGCCAGACCTCGCCCAGCGAGGCCGTCATCGCCGGGTCGCGCTGGGTGAACGCCTCGACCAGGGCCTGCCAGCGGCGCGCCAGGGCGAGCACCGGCTCGGCATCCGGCTCGCTGCCCTTCTCCATCTCGGCCTTCACCTCGGCGATGAGCTCGCGCCAGTCGCGCTGCGCCTTCTCGAGGGCTTCGGGGCCGAGGGCGTCGCGGCGACGCTCCAGCTCGGCCAGCTGCTCGGGGGTGTAGTGCTTGTCGAACATCGTGGTCTCCTTGATCGTGTGCAGGAGCTGGTCGAGCGTCGCGGTGGCGCCGGCCGTCAGCCGCGCGCGCAGCGCCGCGAGCAGCTCGCGCAGCCGGTGCTGTGCCGCGAGCGCCTCGTCCAGACGAGCGATGTGGAGGTCGAGCGTCCGCTCGAGCGAGAACTCGGGGTTGCCGAGGAACTCCTTGACCTCCTCGAGCGTGAAGCCGAGCTGCACCAGCGAGCGGATCTGCTGCAGCCGCGCCACCTCGTCCAGCCCGAACAGACGGTGCCCGGCGGCGGTCCGCCGGGCGGGCGTCAGCAGGCCGATCTCCTCGTAGTAGTGGAGCGTGCGCACCGAGACCCCGCTCTCCCTGGCGACCTCGCCGACTTTGAGCTCCCTGTCCATGACCCGGTCTCCTCTTGCCGCCGCCCCGTGGAGCCCGGCGGCAGCGACAGCCTAGACCCTCACGTTACGTGAGGTGCAAGAGCCTGGAAAAGCGCCCCCACGCTAGGCCCCGAGCTTCTCCTTGAAGTACGCCAGGACCGACTGCAGGGCTTCGAACGTCGGCTCGCCCTGCCGGTCGACGAAGTGGAGGGTCAGCACTGAGTGCCCCCGGCCGGGCAGCACCGTCAGGCGGATGCGCTCGGCGTCGTCGTTGAAGCGGCGCGCCAGGGTCTTGAACTTCTTGGCGCTGCAGAGGCGGTCGCCGGCGAAGCGCAGGCCGAGCATCGGGCCGAGGAGGTCGAGCCGGCGGCGGGCTCGAGCCGTCTCCTCCTCGCTCATGTGGAGTGCGCCGGGGCCGAGCATCGGCATCGAAGGCTGCGAAGCCACCGCCGCCAGCACGCTGTCGTCCGCCATCAGTGAGATGGCGAAGTTGCCCGTCAGACACATCCCGATCACGCCCACGCCGGGGACGCCTTGCCGCCGGCGCACGCTGCGGCACAGCTCGCGCAGCCAGTCCACGATGGGGCTCGACCGGTTGCGCTCGAACAGGTGGAACTCGCGCCGCATGCACAGCACCCGCACCGGGTTGCCGAGCATCGAAACGCGTCCGAGCGGGCCGAACAGGTGGGGCAGGACCACCCGGTGCCCGGCCTCGACCAGCCGGTCGGCCAGACGCAGCGTCTCCGGCCCGATTCCGGGCAGCTCCTGGATCACGACCACGGGCGGACCCGCGCCCCGTTCGTAGACGTCGTGGGTGACCGAGCGGCCGCCCCGGATCGGGGCCGTGAAAGACCGCACCTCGTAGCCCTCCATCACGCCGGCCCCGGCTCGGGGCTGGCCGCTGGCGTGCTCATCCGGCATCAGCGGCGACGATCCCGGTATTGCTCCACCGTCCGCTGCACCTCGTCTCCGCGTCTTGCTCGAGGCGACACCGTCACAGGCTCGGGCCGGAGGCGAGCCCGAAGATCTCGTCGATGCGCTCGGGCGCCGGCTCGCCGATCGCCGCCGCCAGCGTTCTCGCCTGTTTGTGGATCGTGGTCGCCTGCCAGGCTTCCGTGACCTCGTCCCGTGCCTTGGCGTAGTACGCCAGGGCGTCGTCCGGCCGGTCGAGGTAGATCGCCGCCTCTCCCTGGGTTGCGAAGAGCCACAGGCGTTTATCGGCGAGGCAGTCGGGCTCGTGGGCCTGGCAGTGCTCGAGGGCCGTCTGCGCGAACCGGCGGGCGTCCTGGCGGCTCTCGACCCAGAACAGGCTCATGTAGGCCGCGTTGATCGCGTGATAGAAGGCCTGCCCGTGGTCGACGGGTGGCGTCTCCGAGATCTCCAAGCCCCGCCGGTACAGGCTGTTGGCCAACTCCGCATGAGCCTGGATCCGGCTCTTCTCCCAGTGGCGCTTGAGCTGGCCGGCGAAGGTGCCCATGGCGTCGGTACGGTTCTTGTGGTTGTCCTTCAGAGCCGCGATGGCCTCTTCCTGCCGGCCGACGCCCGCCAGCGCCAGGGCGTACTCGACCAGGCCCTTCTCGTCGAGTTTGGTCTCCAGACCCGTGTAACGATCGATCGCCTGCCAGAACCTCCTCTGCTGCACCGACCGGCGGGCCGCGCTCAGCGGCCCCACACCGGCGTCGCCCACCCCCAGGCAGGCCTTGACGAGCTTGACCGACTGGCTGTCGACGCTGCCCGGCTTGACCATGGAGCGGTGACTCCCCGGCACGGACTCGTGAAACCGGCGGGGGAACGGGTCGAGCGAGGTCCATGGCTCGACGAAGTCGTCGCGCTCACCGGCGACGGTGGCGAACCGGAAGCGCGGCGCACTGCCGACAATGTCGTTCCAGCCGGCTCGCAGAGCGGTGATGAAAGGGCCGCCCTGAACCATGTCCTCGATCTGCTCCTTGAGCCAGCTCCCGGCCTTGGCCTTCTTCAGGCCGTCACTCGGAGTCCCCATGAGGATCAGGTGGCCGATGCGGGCTCGCAGCTCGTCCTCGTCCAGAATCGCACGCTGCGCCACCAGGCCTCCCATGCTGTGAGCGACGACCGCCAGGCTCTGGTACCGGTCGAGGGGCGGCAGCTTGAGCTTGGTGCGCAGGAGCGTCGCAAGACGGGGGATCGATGCATCGGAGGTCCAGAAAGGGATCCGCGCCGGGATCAGTCGAGTCGAATAGCCGACGCTGTAGATGTCCCAGTCGTCGAGGCGGGGCTCCGCGCTGAGAAACCCCGGGAAACGGCCCCAGGTCTTTTGGATCTTGCCGCTAAAGCCGTGAATGAAGACCACGGCCGCTTCCGCCTCCGTCGTCACCCGCACCGGCAGGATCCGAGCAGACTCGTCGGGCTGCGCTTCGGGCGTCATGCCGCACCCCCTGTTTGTCGGGTTCCTGGCTCGCAGTATAGCGCGACCCGAGGGGCTAGAGGCGCGTGACGGTGGCGGCGCGGCGCCGGAGCTGGCGGCGCAGGAACCGCTTGTAGGGGAAGAAATCCACCTGGATCGTGTGGCGCGGCGAGGGCACGTAGCGGCGCTCGAGCCGGCGCCGATCGCGCTCGATCCAGCGCTCCATTGCGGCGCGGTCGGGCAGCTCGAGCCGGCCGGCCAGCAGCCCCGCCACCCAGCGCGCCTGCAGCTCGGCGAGCGGCATGATGGCGCCGAGCGGCTGGATGAGCCCGATGAAATAGAGGCCCGCCGTATCGGGTGGCACGACACGGCCGTAGAGCGGCACGCGGTTGTCAGCCACCGGCACGAGATCGTCGGGTAGGAACGGGAAGTCGATCCGGTAGCCGGTGGCCCAGACGATCACGTCCACCTCCTCCTCGCTGCCGTCGGTGAAGCGCACCCGGCGGCCGTCGAGCCGCGCCGGCGCGGGCCGCGGCTCGACGGCGCCGGCGCGGATCAGCGGCAACAGCTGGTCGGAGAGCGTCGGATGCTCGGAGAGCAGCGTGGTCGGCGGCGGCCTGAGACCGTACCGCTCTTGCGGGCCGCGAGCCAGCTTGAGGAGCAGCGCGTAGGTGGCGCGCTGCACCGCCAGCGGCAGGAGCGAGCCGAACGGCGTGACCCAGGTGTCGGTGGGGCGGCCGAACAGGTGGCGCGGGATGACGTGCGCGCCCCGCCGGCTGGCCAGCAGCGTGCGCCGGGCCACCGTCGCGGCATCGCACGCGATGTCCGAGCCCGAGTTGCCGATCCCCACCACCAGCACGGTGCGGTCGCGCAACGGCTCGGGGTCGCGGTAGTCGTGGGAGTGGAACGCCTCGCCGTCGAACTCGCCCGCGAGCTCCGGCAGGTTGGGCTGCCAGTGGTGGCCGTTGCACACCAGAACGGCACGGTAGCGGCGGCTCGACACCTGACCGCTCTCGAGGTCGCGGGTCTCCACCCGGTAGCCGCCACCGTCCACCGGCAGCACCGACTCGACGCTGGTGCGGCAGGTGACGTGCGGCTCCAGAGCGAACCTCTCCATGTAGCTCTCGAAGTACTCGAGCACCTGGGTGTGGTGAAGGTAGTCCGGGTACCGCTCAGGCATCGGGTGGTCGGAGAACGCCATGCGGTTTTTCGAGGTGTCGATGTGGAGCGAGGCGTAGGCCGCCGAGCGGCCGTTGTCGTTTCCGAACCGCCAGTTGCCGCCCGGCCGCGAGCCGAGCTCGAAGCAGTCGAACGGCAGGCCGGCCTCGAGCAGCGCCTTGACCGACACCAGCCCCGAGCAGCCCGCGCCGACGACGCACACCCGGTCGCCCGTCGCTGCCTCGCTGTCGGTGAGCGGCCGCTCGGCCACCGCCACCCCACCCCGCTGGAGGTCGTCGTCCACGGCGCCGCTAGAATAGCGCCTCGTCCGGCCGCCCGCCGAGCCGGTCTCGTCACCGATGTCCGCCACCGCCAACGATAGCCGGCCGCGGGTGGTGATCGTCGGCGGCGGCTTCGGTGGCCTGGAGGCGGCCAAGGCGCTCGCCGAAGCGCCGGTCGAGGTGACCCTCGTCGACCGCCGCAACCACCACCTGTTCCAGCCGCTGCTCTACCAGGTAGCCACCGCCGGCCTCAGCCCGGTGGACATCGGCATACCGATCCGCAAGGTCCTGCGGCGCCAGCGCAACGTCACCGTGCTGCTGGCCCACGTCGAGCGCATCGCGCCAGAGTCGAAGCGCCTCGAGCTGTCCGGGGGCGCTGCGCTCGACTACGACTACCTGATCGTCGCCACCGGGGTAAGCCACTCCTACTTCGGCCATGCCGAGTGGGAGCGCCACGCACCCGGCCTGAAGAGCCTCGAGGACGCGCTCGACATCCGGCGCCGCGTCCTGCTGGCCTTCGAGCGCGCCGAGGCTGCCGCCAACGAGGCCGAGCGCCGGCCGTGGATGACCTTCGTGGTGGTGGGTGGCGGCCCCACCGGCGCCGAGACCGCCGGCGCCCTGGCCGAGATCGCGCGCCTCACCCTGGCCCGCGAGTTCCGCCGCATCGATACGCGGCGGGCGCGCATCCTGCTGCTCGAGGGCTCCGACCGCCTGCTGCTGGCCTACCCCGAGGAGCTGTCGGAGAAGGCGCGCCACCAGCTCGAGCGGCTGGGCGTCGAGGTGCGGACGGGAGCGCTGGTCACGGCGGTCGACGCCGAGGGAGTCGAGATCGGCGGCGAGCGCGTCGCCGCGCGCACGGTGATCTGGGCCGCGGGCGTCGCGGCCTCGCCGCTCGGCGCGACCCTCGGCGCGCCGCTCGACAAGGCCGGGCGGGTGAAAGTCGAGCCCGACCTGTCGGTCGGCGGCCACCCCGAGCTGTTGGTGGTCGGCGACCTGGCCGCCGTCATCCAGGACGGCGAGCCGCTGCCCGGCGTGGCGCCGGTGGCGATCCAGCAGGGCCGGCACGCGGCCCGCACGATCCGCCGCGCGCTCGCCGGCGAGAGCTCCGAGCCGTTCCGCTACCGCAACCGCGGCTCGATGGCGACGCTCGGACGCAAGGCGGCGGTGGCGGTTCTCGGCAGGCTGAAGCTGTCGGGGCTCGTCGCCTGGCTGGTCTGGCTGTTCGTCCACATCCTGTTCCTCATCGGCTTCCGCAACCGCTTCGTGGTGCTGTTCGAGTGGGCCTGGTCGTACTTCACCTACCAGCGCAGCGCCCGGCTGATCCTGCACGAAGCCGACAACCGGCAGCGGCCGAGCGCCGGCCACTGAGCCCCCCGGCGCCTGCAGCCCGGCGCGGCGGGCGTGTGATCCGGTTCACTTCGCCGGGCCGCCCGGCAGAAGTAGACTTCGCGGCGGAGGGAAGGAATGAATCCCGATCGACCAGCGCACCGAACACTACCCCACTGCCGCCGCGGCTACACCGTGCTCGAGCTGCTGATCACCTTCGCGATCATGGGCCTGATCGCCGCCTTTCTCATACCCAACTTCATCGATTCGCTGCAGAAGGCCAAGCAGAAGCGCACCATGGTGGAGATCCACGAGGTCGGCAAGGCGATGATGTCGTGGCTCACCGGCCAGATGGGCGCCGCCTCCGCCGGCGTCCAGCTGGTGGACGTCACCACCATCGGCACGCCGATCGACGCCTCCGACCTGCGGGGCCTGCTGGTTCCGCACTACATCGGGCACGTACCGACCCACGACGCCTGGGGACACGAGCTGCAGTACCGGCTCGACCCCGACAGCCTGCTGGCGGCGCGGGTGATGAGCATTCGCAGCCCGGGCCGCGACGGCAGCTTCTCGGGCACTCGCTACCAGGTGTCGGCGTTCACCGTGACCGATTACGAGCAGGACATCGTGTGGGCCGACGGGCTGTTTCTGCGCTGGCCGGAGGGCGCCGGCCGGTGAGCGGGCGGTGCGGCGGCAGGCGGGCTGAGGTGCGAGCGTGATCCGTACCCTCACGCTGTGGGAGCTCGGCCTGGTGTTGGCGTTCGCGCTGGTCATCTTGCAGCAGCTCGGCGCGCTGCTGCTGGCGCGGCGCAAAGGGCTCACCCGCAACGTCTCACGGGTGGTGACCTTCTCCGCCTCGCTGGCTCTGGCCGTGATCTACTTCGGCGTCACGGCGAACTGGCTGCGGGTGCTCGACGCCGCCGATCCGCTGACCGCGATGCGGCGGCTGCCGACCGGCAACTGGGGCTATCTGGTGCTGGTGATGATGATCGGGCTGGTCCTGGCCTACGAGGTCGCCTCCCACGTCCACGCGCTGCGCGCCGGGCTCACCAGCAACCTGAGCCGGCTGATGGCGCTCGGCATAGCCGTGCTGCTCCTGCTCGTGCTGCTGGGGATGAGCGACCTCAAGTGGGAGCTGTACCTCCAGCAGCTCGAGGCCGTGGTCCAGGACAGTCTGGCGGGCGGCGCCGGCCGGTAGCGCCGTCCGGCCGTTGGCGCGTCAGGCCGGCCGCGGCGTCAGCACCACCTTGCGCACGCCCGGCCGCGCGGCGTGCTCGAGCGCCGCCAGCGCTTCGTCCAGCGGGTAGTCGGCAGCCACCAGAGGCCGCACCCGGACCTCACCCGAGGCGAGCAGCGCCAGCGCCGGCCGGAACGGGCCGCAGCGCGAACCGACGACGGCCAGCTCGTTGACTACCAGGGCGGTCAGGTCCACCCGCGCCTCACCGGCGTAGGTGCTCTTGAGCACCAGCGTGCCACGCGGGCGGGCCAGACGCAGAGCGGCCGCCAGCCCGGACGAGCTGCCGGTGGCCTCGACCACGATGTCCCAGGCTGCGGTGGCGGCCTCCTCGACCGGCGCGGTCGCCAGGCCGAGCTCCGCCGGCAGCTCCAGCGAGGCGGCGCTGCGGCCGAGCACCACCAGCTCGCCCCCGCCCCGCGTCAGCACCTGCGCGATCAGCAGGCCCAGCCGGCCCGGCCCCACCACCGCGATGCGCGCCGACGGCGGTACCGCGATCTGGTCGCGAATCCGCAGCGCTGCCGCCAGCGGCTCGGTGAACACCGCCGCATCGTCGGCCACCTGGTCGGGCACCGCCAGCAGGTTGGCTACCGGCAGAGTGAGGTAGTCGGCGAACGCGCCGTCGCGCCCCACGATGCCGAGCACGGTGCGGTCCGGGCAGTGCTCCGGCCCGTCGCCGGCGCACACCCGGCAGCGGCCGCAGCCGAGGTTGATCGAGCCCACCACCCGCCGGCCGACCCAGGCCGGGTCTTCGGCGCACTCCTCGACCCGCCCCACGAACTCGTGCCCGAGCACGCCCCGGAACCCGGCGTAGCCCTTGACCAGCTCGAGGTCGGTGGCGCAGATGCCGGCCTTGAGCACCCGCACCAGCGCTTCGCCGGCGGCCGGGACCGGGCGGGGCCGGCTCGTCTCGAGCCGCACCCCGCCCTCCCCGAGAACCACTGCCTGCATGGCTGCCGGACGGCTACCGGCCGGCGGCGCCCCGCTCAGAACCGGATCCGGTAGCTGGCGGTGAGGTTGCGCCCCGGCTGGGGCCGGAAGAAGGTGGCGTTCGAGAACTCCGCGTACAGCTCGTCGGTGAGGTTCTCGAGCACCAACCGCAGCGAGTGCTCCAGGGCGCCACGCTCGAACAGCACCACGCCGCCGCTCAGGCCGTGGATGGTGAACGACGGCAGGATCTCGCCTACCGGCGGCACCGGCTCGTTGGCATCGAGGTTGGCGCGCTGCGACCCGTTGTGGCGCAGGCGATACTCGCCCCACCAGCGGCTGCCGGGACGCTCGTAGCGGGCGTACAGGTTCACCTTCTCGGACACCGTGTCGCCGGTCGGCGGGTTGGTGCTGTCGATCCGCTTGCCGTCGAGGTGGGTGTAGTTGCCGCCCAGCGTCCAGCCGTTGGCGGTGCGGTAGCCCAGGATCGCCTCCACGCCTTCCCAGCGCAGCCGGTCGATGTTGCGCTGCTGCACGACGAACCGCACGCCGCTGGCCGCGATCTGATCGCGCGTGGCGGCCGGCAGGGCGGCAATCTCGTCCGGGCCCAGGAAGTACTGCACGATCCCCTCGTCGATGTCGTTGCGGAACGCCAGCAGCTCGAAGACGGCGTTGGAACGCAGGTACTTGAGGCCGAGCTCGACGTTCTCGCTCTCCTCGGCCACCAGATCCGGGTTCAGGATCTGGAAGCCGGCGCCCTCCGGCGTCGGTCCGTTGAACAGCCGCTCGACGATGTTGGGCGCGCGGAAGGCGGTGCCCCACGAGCCCACCAGGCGCAGGTTGTCGGAAGCGCCGTACACCACGCTGACCGAGCCCACCAGGCTGTCGTCCTCGAAGTCGAGGCCGCGGATGTCCCAGCCGGGCGTCGAATCGGCGCGGGTCGAGACGTTCTGGAAGCGGGCGCCGACCGTCAGCTTGAGCCGCTCGCCGACCGCGATCTCATCCTGCGCGAACAGACCGTAGCTGCGGTTGGTAGCGTTCGGCGTGTTGGCGACGGTGTCCTCCGACTGGGCCACGAACGGCCGCGGCGCGAACGGGAACCAGAGCGTGGTGGTGGTCACCGACCGGTCGGTGTTGAACGACTCGTCCTCGTACCCCTCGATACCGTAGGTCACCAGGTGGTCGTCGCCGACGAGCTTGATCGCCTCGGCGCGCAGACCGGTGGTCGACAGGTCGGTGAAGTTGAGGGTGTCGGCCTCGACCGTCGACTCCGGCGCACCGAAACCGAACGAGCCGAGCGAGATGTCGATGTCGTTGGCGAGCTGGCGCTCGTTGCTCTGGTAGTAGGCCTGCACCTCCAGACTGTCGGCAGGGGCCGAATCGAGCGCCGAGGCCAGGTAGCCGAATGTGAAGCGCTCGAACTCCTGGTAGGGGTACAGGATGCGGATGCGGAAGCTCTCCTCCGAGCCCAACAGCTCGGGCTCGACGAAACCGAAGCCGGTGTCGTCGGCGCTGTAGCGCTGGAAGCGCAGCGACAGCTCCTGGCTGTCGGTGAGCCGGCGGCCGAGGTAGCCGTAGAGCGACTCGTCGCGCACGCCGGTATCGACCACCGGCGCCTCGCGGTCGAGCCGGATGTCGCCGAAGCTGCCGGCTGCCGCCTCGTAGTCCTGGCTGTCGCGACTGGTGACGCCGAGCTGGAACGAGTAGCGCTGCCAGCGGCCGTCGACCGAGGCCTGGCCCTTCCACAGCTCGCCGGCCGAGCCGTAGCGCAACCCGGCGGAGCCGCCCAGCTTGCCGTCCTGACGGTAGCCCGGACCGCGCGAGATCAGATTCAGCACGCCGCCGATAGCGTCGCTGCCGTACAGCACCGACGCCGGTCCGCGCACCACCTCGACCGTCTGAACCGACTCGAGGTCGACCAGGCCCGGGATCTCACCGAAGTCGGTCTGCCGCCGCGGGTTGTTGAGCCGCAGGCCGTTTTCGAGAAACAGCACCCGCAGCCCGCGCTGACCACGGATGACCGGCCGCGCCTGATTGGGGCCGACGCCGTTGACGTCGACGCCCGGCTGGGTGCGCAGCAACTCGGCGGCGTTGGCCGGCTCCTGACGCTGGATCTCTTCGGCGCTGAGCACGCTCACCGGAGTCGAGATCGAGAAGGTGCTGGTCTCGCGTCCCGTGGCGGTCACCGTGGTGGTGGCGAAGAACGACTGCATCGTCTCCTCGCTCTGCTCGTCGTCCTCGACCGTTGCCTCGGCGTCCTCGGCCGCCGCAGCGGTGGCCTCGGCCGCCGCTACGCCGGGAGCGAGCAGCAGGACGAGCACCGCCGCCGTCACCGCTCGCGGCACCGCTCCCCTCATCACCGCGGGCGCCGGCGCCTCGATGCACTTGCGGTAGCCGGCGTAGATCAGCAGCAGCCCGGCCAGCTCGGTCACGTAGAGCGCCTCGACCATCCCGGCGCGGGTCATGGTGCCGCCGATTCCGGGCAGCAGGGCGCCCACGGCGATCA